>CAMWMM010000579.1 GCA_947175285.1 uncultured Lachnospiraceae bacterium | reverse complement strand
CTCTTGCAGAGGGCGGTGCGCCAAAGGCAGGCGCACATGGGGGAGCTACAATCCCTGAAGTGGTAAACTAAAATTGGACACGGAGGGGGTAGAAATTAGACAGAACACATAGTAAGATTGAATACTGCCTATATTTGTACATGAACATAATTCCCCACTAAATGAACAGGAGGTTTACCAATGAGCTACACAAGGGAACAACGGCTGGACATCGGAAAACAAATTTATAACAATGAAATAAGTAAAAGTGATGCAGCCATAAAATACAGTATCAGTGAGGGCACAGCCAGGGACTACATGAGGCTGTACCGGGATGTGAATGATCTGCCGCCGAAAAACAAAATTCAGAAAGATGAAAACACTATAAAAATAAGCGTACATTCCTCCGAGCCGGATCTGTCGGAATATGAATCCATGACAAAAGATGAACTTATTAAAGAACTGGTGAAATCCCGGATTAGTGAAGCACGGTTAAAAAAAGGATACGAAGTGAAAGGAGTTGGTGTGGACAGGACAGTCACAATCTTCGACAACTGGAATATGAAATAATCCTGGAACTCTCCGGTGAGTTTCCGGTCCGGCTGCTGTGTGAAATAACGGGTATTCAGAGAAGCAGCTTCTATCACTGGAAAAAGCGTCTCTGTGATCCTGCGCCAAGAACAAAGGCACTGGCAGACAATATCATCCTTTTCCGGGAATACCATAAAAAATATCCATCCCACGGTTACCGATGGCTGAACGCAAAGATAAAGCTTGATACAGGAGTCCATGTTTCGGATCCGTATGCACATAAATGCTGCAAACTTGCGGGAATAAAAAGCAAGTCGAAGCATTACCGTTATAAAAAACCCGGCGAACCGCGTAAAGTATATCCAAATCTTATCCTTGCAGGGCTCGAGATGAATGGGCCGATGCAGTGTATTGTAAGTGATATGACTGCATTCCGGTTAAAAGGTGTTTATTATGAACTGACATTGTACATGGATTTGTGGAATAACGAAATACTCAGCCATTCACTTTCTGCAAAGCGCGGAGACCGCATGACATATATCAGCGGCCTGAATGACCTGATAGAACTAAAAAAACAATATCCGGAATATAAAACGGTGCTGCATTCGGATCAAGGCTCTGTATATGCATCAAAAAATTATAATGACCTGCTTAAATCATGCGGTATCCTGCACTCTATGTCACGTGCGGGAACGCCGACAGACAATGCAGCGATGGAATCCATTAATGGCTGGATAAAATCAGAACTGTTTACAGATTTCCATTTGCAGGGCGAAAATATCATAGAAGAAATGGCCGAATATATAAAATTTTTCAATGAGGAACGGCCTGCATACTCTCTGGGATATTTGACACCCAAACAGTACAGAGAAACATACACAACTATCCAAGAATTGTGAATTACCTGTCAAAAAAACAAAGGAAGTGTCTCATTTTTATTGACAAGTGTACATTTTAGAAACCATTAGGGAATATATCTATCAGCTTTATCATAATTTTTGTTTGCTTAATTGCCAAACATCTGTTTTTCAATTATTGTCAAGCCTAAAGCTGCGCAAGCAGTGCGTAGGCAGGTTTGACAATGGCGGAAAAACGGATAGAATCTGCTAAGTCAAGCAAAAATGTAATATATCAAAAGAATATATTGTTTGAAAAAAGAAAAATAGCTGTAAAAAATTTAAAAATTCGTGTCCAATTTTTGTTGACAAGTGCAAACCTAACCTATCATGTTAATTAAGTGGAACACGGTAAGCCCGTATTTCTGCCCACTGGGCAGGCGGACCGTAAGGAAAGCTGTTGGGAATGCGGGTATGGGATTGCGGAAAAAGCGAATGCCATTTTGTAATGAAGTGGACAGGGGTTCAAAATTTGCCCTACCCGAAAGGGGAGCAGACTTCCGCATGGTGCTTAATTACGAGAGAATTTGCAGAATTTTTGAAAGGAGTAAAGCAAATGGACATGAAAATGTGTGCGACTTCTGACGTCGCAAAGGAATGGGACAAGATTGATTGGAACAAAGCCAATGCGTACGTTAAAAAACTACAAATGCGTATCGTAAAGGCTCATCAGGAGGGTAAACATGGCAGGGTAAAATCCCTGCAGTGGTTACTCACACACTCTTTTTATGCTAGAGCTTTGGCAGTAAAAAGGGTAACAGAAAATCGAGGAAAAAGGACAGCAGGAGTAGATGGAGTATTATGGTCTACACCAAAGTCCAAATATGAAGCAATTCTTGATTTAAAACGCAAGAACTACAAACCACAGCCATTAAAAAGGGTATATATACCTAAGAAGAATGGGAAAAAGAGACCTCTAAGCATTCCGACTATGAAAGACAGGGCAATGCAGACATTATATAAATTTGCATTAGAGCCGATTGCGGAAGTTACAGCAGACCCTAATTCCTATGGTTTTAGGATTGGCAGATGTACGCAGGACGCAATAGAGCAGTGCTTTACAAGTCTGAATAAGGCGAAATCGCCAAAATGGGTGCTTGAGGGAGACATCAAGGGATGTTTCGACAACATTAGTCATGAATGGATTTTAAATAATATTCCATTAGATAAGGAAATCCTGCGTAAATGGCTGAAATGCGGATATATCGAAACCGGAAAACTGTTCCCTACGGAACAGGGCAGTCCGCAAGGTTCGGCTATATCGCCAGTTATCTGTAACATGGTGCTTGACGGATTGGAAACAAAACTGAAAGCGAAATACCATAAAACGAAGATAAAAGGAAAAGCATATTTTCCAAAAGTAAACTTTATCAGATATGCAGATGATTTTATTATCACAGGCGAAACAAGGGAACTTCTTGAAAATGGGGTATTACCGATTGTGGAGGAATTTATGGCAGAAAGAGGATTGGAGCTGTCTAAGGAAAAGACGGTAATCACACACATCACAGATGGCTTTGATTTTCTCGGCTGTAACATCAGATGGTATAAGGGTAAGTTATTAACCAAGCCATCTAAAAAGAATTACAAAGCAATCGTGGATAAAGTCCGTTCCATCATTAAAAGTAATGCAACATGCCGACAGGAAGACTTAATCAGACAGTTAAATCCCGTAATACGTGGCTGGGTTAATTATCAGAAATACAATGTATCACATGAAGCGTTTGAAAGATTTGACTTCGATGTATGGAGAAGCCTCTGGAGATGGTGCTATCGCAGAC
>CAMWMM010000578.1 GCA_947175285.1 uncultured Lachnospiraceae bacterium | reverse complement strand
CATAAATACTGGCTTTATAAGTTTAATCATGCCATCGAACTTCACGGATTCAGGAAATACCATATCCACCTGATTATGATTCCGTTGCAGTTCACACCCCTGCTAGCTTTATACAAAATTTAGGTACTGTTGGTATGAACTGAAACAATTTTTGCGCACAAATTGACAAACGGCATCAATTTGGCGCATGATTCCCACTACTTTTGTTGACGTTTGAACAGTAACATGATTCCTTGTCGTGCTCATCTTTCTTTGTTTTCTGCCTATTCAGCATTTCAGCCAATTTTTTCTGCTCATTCGGGTATAGATGCCCATATGTATTCAACGTTATGCCAATATCCTTATGCCCCAGTCGTTCCTTGATGACCAGCGGCGGCACTCTCTGATGGATCATTATCGGCTGCCTTTGTTTCCCTCTTCCATTGTTGTGTTGCTTTCTTGGTAAGGAATCCTCTCTTTGTTGTCTGCTTACGTGTTCCATCTAAATCAGAGCGATAAAATTTACAGTACCAAGTGTTGTTTTTTTCATCTTTATTTGCCGGCATACTTGTACCTCCTCTCAACAATAGGAGCATCCCTGCCTGAATCACCTGTTCTACCGCCCTCACGTTGCTACGGCATGTTTGTTTGTATCACAAACCATGATAAAATGTGGTTTTTTTATCTGATATTGCTTCTAATATCGGCTGATTTATTGACAAATCTATCCTGTTCCGTAAAATGTGATAGATAAATCAACATGATTGTCAGTTCTTCCATTGCTATCTTTGCATCTGTTTTATCCATGCTGTTCTCCCTCTACTTTTAATAATTTTATTTCCTGCCATGCGATTGTCCATTCATAACCTAATCTACCGAAAAAATTATACATAAGTTAGTTAAAAGGGCTTAAACAAAAGAAATTTCAACATTTTCATATGTATAATTAGTTCAAATAATTATGAAAATTATACATAGGTTGTTGCTGGTTGATAAACAATTTTAAAACGTAAAACAGTACCTAAAACAAGGAAATTATTAAGAAAACAGGTATAAAATACGCAAATAATCGATTTATATTCCTTCTAAATGCATGTTGCATCCGCGATATATACTGTATTTGAGCAAACCTATGTATAATTTTTACGGGATTTTAGGATACATAAGTGGCTGGCTTATGATAATTGAGCTGGTAAGTGCTGCTGTACTCGATGCCATACTTCTAGTGTTATGCAGGCATTATTACCGGACAAAGTAAATATTAATAGAAAATATAAAATCAAGAGGAACTATTTGTGATAGATAGGAGTGCATACCACTGTCGAGGGGTGGGTGCCCAGAGAGTGATATCAAGTTTGCTCCTGACGGTTCAAAATAAGAGCACCTCTCGCGAGATGCCCTTTATTGTTTCTTGCTTTTAGAAGAAAGCAGTTAAGATACTGCCATAAGAAACGCGATGGCATTATCCGCAAGGACTATCACTTTTGTTGTAAATGCTTCAGTCATAGTATTGTACTGTGCGAATTGATACATCAGAATATCAAACACTGCACCTACAATAAGTAAAAAGCCGATGAGAAATATTTTATATTTCTTCATATTAGAACCTCCTTGGTGTAATTTCATTTGTAACAATGAAAATTGTTAATGGGTTATCTGTTTCCGCCACTTAAGACGGAAATGCTTTCTTCAAGGTGTTCTAATATGTATGATTATAGCACGAATATGTGCTGTAATCAAGGGTGAGATGTTTCCGACCCACGGTAAACGCACGATTTACATATTATATAAATCCATTCCAAAGAAAAAAGAAGCTTGCCTGTTAAATTGTAGGTATCCTTCTTCTCTGGTCTGGGTTTTATTTTCCTTTTTATCAAAATTTTTTCGGGGTAACTTCTCTTAACCCGCCAGCCAACCAGCTGCCAGGTTATTTGTATAGGAAACCGTTTATAGGGTGTTCTGTTTTAACGTGCGAGCGTTTCCAGCACTTTTATTAAATATTCACGGTCCCATCCACATTTTTTCCGCTTGCCTTTTATTCCCATCTTACAGGTATTTTCCTGTTTTAACATATTTAAGCACATATGCCTTAGGATATTTACATTTTCTGCTGCATAACCTTTTCTTATCCGGCTCTGGTCTTCGTTGAATGCTATATCCATACACCAGTGGAGTGAATTTTCAATCATCCAGTGCCCCCTTTTGTACTGCCCATATTTTTCCGCCGTCATGTCAGGGTCGCTGAATATGGCATAGCTGGTACCTGTTGTCACACAGCCGTTTTCCTCAACCGTTGTTCGGCACGCAGCTATACCATTTAAGCCTTTCCATTCCTTCAGGGCATCAGCCATCCAGCTGATATCTTTTTCTATGTAATATTCCCTGGTTTCAAACCGTCCGTGGTCGTTACATATGTCTTTAAAATACATGTTTTTATTTTTTAGTTCTTTTCTATCTTCCGGGAATACCACGTTTTCAAAATACTCCGCAATCTCATTTTCCAGTGTCTCCTGGTTGCCTTTTACCTGTAATATGTAATCGGCCTCTTTCTTTACGATCTGTTCTGCTATCTTCTTCTGGGTACCCATTGCATCAATGGTTACCGTACAGCCCTGGATGGCCAGTTTTTTGATCAGTTCCGGTATTGCCTTTATCTCATTGGTTTTTTCATCAACCTTCTCCTGCCCGAGGACCAGTGAAAGTTCCCCTGCCCATGCGCTGACAACATGGATTGGATTTTTTTCGTTCTTCCTGTCACGGCTGCGCCGTACCGTTTTACCATCAATAGATACTATCCCTTTGACTTCAGTGACAACGGACTGTACCCACTCCATGAAAACACAGTGGAATTCTTCAGGGTCAATCATCTGAAAAACACGGTTAAACGTGTCATGGGACGGGATTGCATTTTTTAATACAAGGAATGTGGACAGCCAGTCCCTGCAGGCATTGCCCCAGCTTTCAATCTCATTCCAGGTATCTGCGCCGCAAAGCGTGGCCAGAACAGCAATGGCAACAATGTCAAGAAAAACGTGCAGCTGGTTATAGGGTTTCCTTGGATCAGTAATCCTCCCCATAAAGTCCAGAAATGTGGTCTTATTAGAATTTTCCATAGATACCTCCCAATAAAGTAATTTATGGAAAGATTATACAGAAATTAATAGAAGTTGTCATTACTATCTTGAAACAATGATAGCATAATTTTTTA
>CAMWMM010000577.1 GCA_947175285.1 uncultured Lachnospiraceae bacterium | reverse complement strand
CTATAACTCTATAAACTCATACCGACCAGCCCCTACTCCTGTTACTTTCTTTATCACTTTTGCTGCCTTCATCGCATTAATAATATTTGTTGCTTTCGATTTGGAACAGTTCAGCCATTCCATTATGTTCGCCTGTCCAAATGGTACACCGATATCGCTTGCAGCAAATACCTTTTCAATGTTTTCTATAAATTTTTCTGTGATTCCTGCATTCATTAGTAAAGGAACATATTTCTCAAAAGTATTGCTTACTTTTTCTAAGTCATTGCTTACTTTTTCTGAGTCATTGCTTACTTTTTTAAAAATTGTAACCTTAAATCCGTTTCCAAATTCCTCAAAAAGAGGTTCTGATAAGCCATATTCATTACATCTATTAATAATCCTTGGAATTCCTGTCCCCCATGCTTCTATAATATGCATATAATGAAATGCTTCAGCAATGACTTCATTTCTGCAAGTTGATTTCCCCATTTTTGCGGTTTCCAAATCCAGTCCGTTATAAAGCATTCCCGGTGATAACATCTCTAATCTGTCATCAAAAATACTCACTTGAATACAAGATTTGTCTAAATAACTTCTGTGTATAACAGCATTGGCAATCATTTCTCTAATTGCCGATACCGGAAGTTCATACGAATCACTTCTATATATTCCATCAATCTCCGCGCCCATATCAATATGCCTTAATACAATTTGATATGCTTCTTCTATTTGCTCATAGATAGGACCGTTAAATTCTTTCTTATCGATGAATACATCCCTTGTTATCCCCTTAAATAGTGCACATTGTACTTTCGCATATTTGTTTTTATTATCAGTTAAAAGGTCAAATGCATGCGTTGGATAAAAATTTTTCCCAATTCTGCACAGAATTCCAAAATCCTCCAATTTTTCCAATGTCATTTCTTTTATTGTTGCTTTCTCATCTTCCATCTTACACGAATCAATGGCAATCTGTTGCATTTTTCTACATAAATCCAACGCTTTCTTTTCTTCAAATTTCTGCCCGATCTCCTGTAATGAATCATAGGAAATATTTTGACCTTCTAACTCTAATTCCTGTAATTTTTTTGCATCAGCCGGTCTGCTTGTCCCATTTATTCTGATATAGGCAGTTGTTTCTTTTCCCTTGCTGGCAATATAATATGGTCTAAATTTTCCGGGAACTACATCTATTACAAGCAAAGTTTTGTTTTCTACCGTATGGATAGAAATATCCGGTTCAATCTGTGGGGCACAGGCATCAGAAATCATATTGGATATAGAATCTGATAATTTGAAAAGGCAATAATATCCTTAAGAAATCTCTCATGATTATTGGGAAGTTCTCTTTTAAATTCTATATTTTTGTCTTCTCCAAAGTATCCTTTTTCAATCATTCCATCACCTTCACTCTAAAACTTCTTTTAGCAAAATCCTTTTCTCAAATCCGCCTCTTTCGTTTTGCTTCTTTATCCGGCAAGCTTCCAATTCTTCAACAGAATATCCCCTTGCGTCAGCCGCCGCATATAAAACCTCAAGTAAATCGGCAAGTTCCTCTAAGTTCTGTTCTTTATGATACTCTGCTAATTCCTCATCCAGTTTCGCATCTACCATTTGCAAGTATTCTTCATCAGACAGTATCTCAATATCACATTCCTTACCGGAATTTCTTATAATTTCCGGGATATTGTCTCTCACCAGTTTATTATATATTGTCTTTTTCATATTAACTCCTTATGTCTATACACCCATTCTCTGAATCCATAATTTTTAGCTGATTCATAAACCGGTTTTATTACTTTCTCCAACCTTTCTATAAACTGTTCCCGGTTCAACCCTGCACAATACAACTGATTGCGGATTTCCTGATTATTCAAATGATGAAGTGAACAAGTTTCAAATTCTTTATTGACCTGCAAATACTGCTGCCGCATTTCATAAGCACGATACTCCAAATTTCCAAGCTGCTCAAAATAACGCTCCCATGATGGTAATGAATTATTCTTGCTGCTGTTAATCTCTCTAGTCGTAGGATGTAAGTTCCACAATTCGTTATGCGCCACAAATTGCCACGGCACAAAATGGTCTATGGATATTGTTTCATCCGTCAACGAAATATGTCCATAAATATCCGTAATAGATGGCTCTATCCCTATAATTAAGCTCCAGTATTTCCGTACTCTATCTACATCTCTTGAATTCTATGGCGTGATTTTTTCCGCAATACCCGGTACGCTTGGGTTTTTCTTCTGCAAATAATGAATTAGGTTTAACTGCAGCCAGCCGTTAAGAATTTCCCTATTGCTCACAAGATATTCAATCCACAAATCACTAATTTCTATTTCTGTTTTCAATCCATTCATTTTTACAAAATAGTACATCAATCTATTCTGCCTATTTATTTCATCGGATAATATTTCCTTTGAACCTGACCACATTTTATCGTCAATGGAAATCTCATCATAAAATGGTACCTGCAATCGATATGGAACATTCAATATCAAAGCTTGCTTATATTTCAAAACCTTCTTATCATCGCATGTTTTCAAAAAATCTATAATTTTATCCCGTTTCTCCGATGATGGAAAAGGATGTATAACACCTATATATTTTACCACTTCTTCAAGATTATCAGTAACTCCTATCGGTCCGAGTCTGAGGTGACATTCTGTTACCATATACCAGGCATCAGCAATCATTTCATTAACCAATTCATCAAAAGAAAACCTGTTATTGTCTCTACTTAGTTTTTTAAGAATCGCCTGAAACCAGAAATACTTATAACAAGTCGATGTATTGTCAAATAGCCGGCTCAAATATCCAATATTTAGGTTTTCCGAAATTGGTAACTGCATGATATGTCACCCCTCTTCTGCAATTACTTAATTATGAAAAATTATTATGTATGCAATAGCAGCTCCCTCTACTTCTACAGATCACACTAACTTTACATTTTAACATGAAGACATCCATTAAATTATGCTAATTAAATACTCTTTCATTTTCTCTTTTTGAATATAGCTCAAGTCAATTCCACAGATATGACATTCTTGATTTAAGAAATCTAAGAAATACTCTATCGGCACATTTCTTGCTATAAATGCTTTCCTAATCATTTCTTTCACAACAACACTTTCTTTGTCTTTTTCCAATAGTTCTGACAATTTGATCAACAAATATTCTCCAATACTTTGGGAATATATATAATAATTC
>CAMWMM010000576.1 GCA_947175285.1 uncultured Lachnospiraceae bacterium | reverse complement strand
GGCATCCGTTTTACAAAGACATGGACTGCCTTTTTTTGTGCCTAAAATGAAAAAACGTAAAATATTTATTATCGGGCTTCTTATCTCTCTTCTATTCTGGATGTTTACTGCACGCTATATATGGGATATTCAAATAGAGGGAAACTATTCGCTGACAGAAGATGTGTTAATGGATTATCTGGAAAGCCAGGGCGTTCATACGGCGATGAAAAAAGCGGATTTGCAGATAGAAGAATTGGAAATGCAGCTCAGGGAAGAATATAATATGATTACATGGGCATCCCTGAAAGTAGACGGCACAACGCTGATGATTCAGATAAGGGAAAACGAGATGCCCGATTATGACATTTCCGGTGAACAGGGCGAGACTACCGTGATACCGAAAGACATCATTGCGTCAAAAGACGGTGTGATTGTGTATATGATTACAAGAAAAGGTGTTCCTCAAGTGACGGTTGGGGATACCGTAGAGAAAGGACAGATTCTTGTAAGCGGCGCCGTACCGGTTTATAATGATGATAAAACAGTGCGTATGTATCAGTATTATGAAGCGGATGCGGACATTTTGATTGCTTATGAAAAAACGCTTTCCGTAGACAAAGCGACCGCCTATGAAGAAAAAGAGTATTCCGGAAAAGAGAAAAAAATACTGTTACTTGGTTTTCGGGATAAAGAGTGGAACTTTTCCGCGGGTAAAGTGAATTATGAAACGTATGATATTCTGGGGGAGAAAAAACAGGTACAGCTCTTGGATCATCTTTTTGTACCTTTTTATTATGGTACAAAATATGCTAAAGAGTATCATTTAACGCAAAAAATACATACGGAAGAAGAGATGCAGGCGATTATGGACGCAGAGTGGAATAAAATATTACAGATTTTAGAAGAAAAAGGGGTAGAAATTGCAGAAAAAAATGTTACAATAAGTAAGAACACAGATAAATGGATTTTACATGTCAGAATGCAGTTGGTGGAAGAAGCTGTGACAAAAACGGATAATCAGACACAGCAGATTCCTGTTACGGAAAGTGAAGAGGTAACGATAGAATAGCAGTATGGAAGATTTCAGGGTTAAAATGGATGTTCCGATGGAACATATGCAGAATCTTTTCGGGGAATACGATGCTTATATCAAAAAGCTGGAAGATGATTTTCATGTGATGATTGTCAACCGTGACGGCTCCGTTAAGATAAGCGGCAGGAAAGAGGATGTAGAGAAAGCGGCGAGAACGATAGATGAGCTTGTTACGCTGTCCAGAAGAGGAAATGTGCTACAGGAACAGAATATTGATTATGCCATTGAACTGGGAAAGGAAAGTAAGGAAGAAGTGCTTCTTACGATTGACGAAGACTGTATTTGCCATACCATGAGCGGAAAACCTGTCAAACCCAAGACATTAGGGCAGAAGCAGTATGTTGACGCAATCAGAAATCATATGATTGTATTCGGACTGGGACCTGCCGGAACAGGCAAGACATATCTTGCAATGGCAATGGCAATTACCGCTTTTAAAAATAATGAGGTAAGCAGAATCATTCTGACTCGGCCGGCTATTGAGGCAGGCGAGAAACTCGGATTTTTGCCGGGAGATTTGCAAAGTAAGGTAGACCCTTATCTGCGTCCTTTATATGATGCGCTTTATCAGATTATGGGAGCGGAGAGTTTTGCCAAAAATATGGAAAAAGGTCTGATTGAAGTAGCGCCGCTTGCTTATATGAGAGGACGGACGTTAGATAATGCCTATATTATTTTGGATGAGGCGCAGAATACAACTCCGGCGCAGATGAAAATGTTTTTAACCAGAATCGGATTTGGCTCCAAAGTAGTAATTACCGGAGACGCTTCACAGAAAGATTTGTCGCCGGATGCAAAATCGGGACTGGATGTAGCGGTAAAAGTACTTTCCAAAATAGATGATATCGCGTTTTGCAACTTAACAAGCAAAGACGTTGTCAGACATCCGTTGGTACAGAAAATCGTCAAAGCGTATGAAACATACGAAGCAAAAAACAGTTCTGATAAAAATAACGTGAAAAGTTATGATAAAAAACGCAGGAACAGGAATTTAGAATATGGAAGAAAATAATACGAAACAGGCGGTGACGCCGACAAAAAAGACACATATCATAAAAATACTCGTACTGGCGGTAATGTTTCTCCTTTCCGGGGCGGTTGCAGGATTGGGAAGTCTCATATATCAGCGCGATATGAATGAAATGATATGCTATATCATTATGGTAATGCTTGGTACCGGAATCGTCATCTTTGCCCTGAAGGCAAGTGAAGTTTATCAGTTATATTATTATGAGCATCCGGACGATTACAGGCAGTTTATGCTGTTTTATCTGGGCGGGCTTGTTCTTGCGATTTGTTTTCCGCTGCTGCCGGCTTCAGGGTGGCCGTTTTTAATCGTATTTGTTATTTTAAGCCTTTTTTCCAACAGTATCGTTGGTCTTACGGCCGGAAGCGTTTGTCTGATGCTCTCAGTATTATTGGCGGATACCGGAAGCTGTCGTGAATTTTTGCTTTATTTTTTCAGCGGTCTTGTAGGAATTATGGTATTTAGCAGATTAAATGAAACGTTTAAAGTCGGTCTGCCGATTTTTATTTCCCTGATTGCACTGGCAGTCTGCCTTTGTACGAATATCGTGTTGTTTGAGCAGGCGCGTTTTTCCCTGTCACAGTATATGTTTGTGGCAATTAACCTGATGTTGAACTTTATTCTGCTTTTGATTATTTTGAAAATATTCAGTAACAGTGTGATTCACAGAGACAGGGATAAATATATGGATTTAAATGATCCGGAATGTCCGCTGTTAGTACAGTTAAAAGGGCTGAATAAAGACGAGTATTATCATGCCGTACATACCGCATATTTAAGTGATAAAATTGCCAAGCGCCTTGGTTTGAATGACGTTGTGGTGAAATCATGCGGCTATTATCACAGAATCGGCATTTTAAAAGGGGAAAATACATGGGAAAATATTGAGGAAATCTGCAAGGAATATCATATTCCGCCGGATACGAGAAGAATCCTCAGGGAATATGTAGACCCGACGATGAAAATTATTGCAAAAGAGACGACGGTTCTGATGTTTACGGACTGTATCGTTTCCTCTATTTTCAAGTTGTTTGCAAAAGATACTAAAGCGGAACTGGATTATTATAAAATCATAAATACTATATTTGATACGAA
>CAMWMM010000575.1 GCA_947175285.1 uncultured Lachnospiraceae bacterium | reverse complement strand
CCGTAAATAATACCGTTTCTGCCCCATCCGCATCGATACAGACAATTTCCTTTTTACTCCCAAGGATGGGGTGAAAAGCATATGTCCACCGTATTACCTGTGCCGAATCTTCATAGGAATCCTCATGATATCGGCGGTAATACACTTTTCCATCCTGATAGACGTAAGTATTATCCGTATATTTCATATCCGAAAGAAGCGACAAATCATCCATGTACTGCGTCGGTATTACTTCGTCAACATATTTTATGTCCTCTAATACATATATCTCAATGGTGTTATCCGTCAAAGCCTGCTCTGGCTCCGCTTCCTGTTCTATCTTCTGTTCCGCCTCCGCTTCCTGCTCGGGTTCTGCTGCCGTCTCGTCCTCTGTCTGCACCCCTTTTCCACACGCCATAATATAAAGCGCAAGCACCAGAATGAAAATAAGTTGTTTCTTTCTGTTTTTCCGTCTCATAAAATATTCTCCTCCGTTTGCTCTTCTTAATAGGAATACAAAAGTGATGCCTCATCCTCCCCGATTTTCAACCGATAGACGTCTGTATACAGTCTTCGATAACCGTCCCGCCAGCCGATAGCGGTTTCCTCATCATAGGCGTTATATTCTACCGTAAAATATAGAAAACCGTCGGCAAAATAAAAATCTTTATAGTCTATATACTCTGTCTCTTCCCATTTAGTGATATACTGCTCTATATCCATCACAACTCTGACAATTCTGCCGGAGTCATCCGGTATCGCATAAATGTCTTCCCTTCGTCTCTGCAGCTCATCATCATATCCCCTGACACTGTACAAAGGTCCCATTTCCTCATAGCAAAATAAATCCCACGCCGGAAATTCGGAACAATAGCATATATCCTCTTCCACATCCCATACCAGTGCACATGCCTCCAATACGCCATCTGCTGCATAATATACCAATGTCTTTCCCTCATTATGGCAAATATAATAGTTATCAGTATTCGTTTCTACTGCCTTATAATCCGTACCGTCAAGTTTGACACTAATCAGCTTTCCCCCCTGAAACACATCTGCCGTTCCGTCATATCCGCCAAAAAGGAAATAAATCCTGTCCCCATCCACTTTCCACTTTAATATATGTTCTGTGACACCAAAATTTTGATTGCCATCCGAAGCAAGTGCTATGATTTCCCGCTCTTCTCCTTCTGGGGAAACCTCACACAGTTCGCATATATTGTCATCATCCGTGTGCTTCGTATAATAATGATAGCTGTTAAAAGGATATTCAGTAAGTCGTTCCTTTTCTCCCGTTTCATAATTTATAGTGTAATAGCAGGTACCACTTTCCTCCTCTAGCTTCATAATGATAATTTTTCGTTCCTTATCAATTTTATAAATATACCACTCTCCATAGTCGATTCTATCGTTCCCCTGCATATCAACAGAATATAGGCGGCTTGCTATATGTGTATATCCATATTCCGTATTTTCTTCTTTCCACTCCCTCAAATAGAATCTGTTATTAACAAGATAAATACTGCCATCCCCATAATCAGTAAAAAGTTCTGTCACAGTTCCATCCGCATCCACACATACCATTTCCTTTTTTGTTCCGGGGATGGCACCATAATCTCCAAATAATGCCGCTTCATCATAAGAATCCTCATGATACCTGCGGAAATACACTTTACCGTCCTGATAAGCGTATGTACGATTCATATATCTCATATCCGCAAGAAGCGACAAATCATCCGTATACTGCACCGGAATTACTTCGTCAACATACTCAATATCCTCTGATACATATGCCACAATGACATTATCCGTCAAAGCCTGCTCCTGCTCCGCTTCCTGTTCTATCTTCTGTTCGAGTTCTGCTTCCGTCTCATCCTCTGCCTGCATATCCTTTCCACATGCCATAATACAAAGTGCAAGCATCAGAATGAAAATAAGCTGTTTCTTTTTGTTTTTTTGCCTCATAAAATATTCTCTCCCGTTTGCTTTTTTAATACGAATACAAAAGTGATGCCTCATCCTCCCCGATTTTCAACCGATAGACGTCTGTATACAGTCTTCGATAACCGTCCCTCCAGCCGATGGCGGTTTCCTCATCATAGGCGCTATATTCTACCGTAAAATATAGAAAACCGTCGGCATAATACAAATCTTCATATTTTACTATATATACTTCTTCGTTCTCCCTTTTTGTAATCTTATTCCCCAAATTCATGGCAACCCTGACAATTTTACCGGAATCATCAGGCAGAGCATAAATATCCGCTTCTTTCTCTTTTATTTCATCTCCATATAAAGTCAGCCCGCACAGAGCGCCTTTCTTTTCAGGATAATAATGCCACATCCAGCCTGCTTGCTGATCATATGCACGCAAAATCTTTTGCCGGAACCCGGAAGGATAGCATATATTCGCCTCCACATCCCATACATTCATATCACTATCTTGGTAGGGATCATTCACCGGATTAAGATGACTTGGAAAATAGACCAATGTCCTTTCATTATCATGGCAAAGATAAAAGGTATCGCCCTTTGTTCTTACTGCCTTATAATCCGTACCATCGAGTTTGACGCTAATCAATTTTCCTCCCTGAAACTCCTGCGCGCTCCCATCATAACCGCCATAAATAAAATAAATCCTGTCTCCATCCACTTCTATCTTTAATATGGTTTCATAATAGTGGTAGCTGTCTGAATAACCATTAAAATAATTAAATTTAAGCGTAATAATTTCTCTCTGCTCACCATCATAAGAAACCGCATTCAGCTTCCTGATAGTGTCTTCACCTGCTGCATATCCTTCATAATAGTAAAGCCACCCGTCCTGATAGGCAAAAACACCAAAACCAATATTATACTCACCTAAATCAGAGAGTATTACCTTCTTTTCTCCTGTTACATAGTTCATGGCATAATAGTTGGTGTCAACATCTTCGTATACTTGCATAATAATAATATTCCGCTCCTTATCAACGACAAGAATTTTTCCGTTTCCATAGTCAATTCTATCGTTTCCCTGCATATCCACGGAATACAGATGTCTTTCCCTATGTGTACTTCCGTCCTCTTCACATATTTTTGCATCAAGCATATAAAACCTATCGTCAATCAGATAAATTTCACCATATCCCTCATCCATAAATAATACCGTTTCTGCCCCATCCGCATTGATACAGACAATTTCCTTTTTTGTTTCAGGAATGTCATCATAATTCCCCCACAAT
>CAMWMM010000574.1 GCA_947175285.1 uncultured Lachnospiraceae bacterium | reverse complement strand
TATTAATTATGGAATGGCTATGATTATGATACGCCATACCCCCCCCCAGGAAAATGTTGCTATGTGTAAATAGCATTTTTAATATTGGTATTTTGCTTTATTTTAAATACTTTAATTTTTTTATCACAAATATAAACACTCTGTTTTCTAAAGAAATTACTCTGAAGGAGATTGTACTACCTCTGGGAATCAGTTTCTTTACATTTCAACAAATAATGTATGTTGTAAATATCTCCAAAGAGGAAATTACTCTGAATCTGTTAGATTATCTGGCATATATCTTATATTTCCCCAAAATTCTTATGGGACCGCTAAATGAACCCAAGGAATTTATCATCCAACTTAACGACAGCAGCCTTAAACAAGTTAATTGGGATAATATTGCATGCGGCATTAAGACATTCAGTTTTGGATTATTTAAAAAATTAGTATTAGCAGATACGTTTGCCTTAGCTGTTAACTGGGGATATTCTAATTTTGAAACTGCGACATCCATGGATTGGATTCTGGTAATGCTATTCTATACATTTGAAATATATTTCGACTTTAGCGGTTATACGGATATGGCCGTAGGCATTTCCTCTATGCTGAACATACAGCTGCCTATAAACTTTGACTCACCCTATAAGGCAGTTTCTATAAGAGACTTCTGGAAAAGATGGCATATTTCATTAACCGGCTTTTTCACCAGATACATATATGTACCGTTAGGTGGTAGTAGAAAGGGCAGGTTCAGGACATATTTCAATACTATGTTGATTTTTTTAATCAGCGGCATATGGCATGGAGCCAACTGGACATTTATTTTATGGGGAATTTTACATGGAGCATTTAGTATATTTGACAGAGTTTTTGAAAAGCAACAACAAAAATTAAATGTAGTCGTCCGATGGCACTTGACATTTTTTGCAGTCAGTATTTTATGGCTGCTGTTCCGCTCCGACAGCATCATGCAGTGGCTTACTATCTTAAAACAAATATTTTTCTTCCAAGATATGACAGTTAGTGATGGCTTAATTAATTCATTTATCCTTCCCGAATTGGCATTCTTACTAAAAATTTTTCATCTGAGACGCATTAATGAGCATGTAAGAGGTTTTAGTATGCTGCTTTTTGGTTTAGCCGGATATGGACTTTGTCTCATTCCTGAAAATAATTATAAAAATTTCAACAAAAATAGTTGGTTTTCACTGATAACCGCTTCTATTGCATTTATATGGAGTTTTTTATGTTTAAGCAGTGAATCCGTATTTGTCTATTTTAATTTTTGAAAGAGGTGATTATGTTGAAACAAAAACTAAATGCAAAATTATGGATATTGATATATTTTGTCTTGGTTACCGGTTCCCTGGTATTTGTTGCCGCACAGGTCATCAAAGTGGACCCTTTCTTTCATTATCACCAACCAAATACGGAAAGTTATTATTATATGTTAAACAATGAACGGAGTCAAAACGACGGAATATCTAAACATTTTGATTATGATGCCTTAATTACCGGAACATCTATGACAGAAAATTTCAAAACATCCGAAATGGACGAGATTTTTGGAACTACTTCAATCAAGGTGCCCTATTCCGGTGGCAGCTATAAGGAGATTAACGACAATTTAATTGTTGCACTACAATACAATCCAAATCTTAAAACCATTGTAAGAAGTTTGGATACGTATAAGTTCATAGAGGACAAGGATGCAATGCGCCCTGATTTAGGTGAATATCCTACCTACTTATATGATGATAACATATTTAATGATGTCAATTATATATTTAACAGGAATGTGATTTTTGACAGAGTCTATCCTATGATATTGGCAAATGATTCTGATGATTTTAAAGGAGGCATCACATCTTTTGATGATTATTCCAACTGGATGCAATCATTCGAAGGCATGTTTGTAATCAACACAGTATACCCTGATGTAATAAAAGTTCACTCCCCAGGTGAAGCAATTCATTTGACAGATGCTGAAAAAAATATTGTGTTTGGAACAGTCCGTCAAAATATAACATCACTAGCAGAAAAGTATCCTGATGTCACATTCTATTATTTCTTCACGCCATATAGCGCCATATGGTGGAAATCACATGTGGATAATGGGACTATTTACAAACAACTCGAAGCAGAAGAAATTGTGATTGAACAGATTCTGGCATATGATAATATCAAGCTGTTCTCATTTAATAATTTAACAGATATTACAACTGACATAAATAATTACAAGGACAACATCCACTATGGCGAGTGGATAAACAGTTTGATGTTAAAATATATGTATGATGGTAAGTGTCAATTAACTTATGAAAACTATAAAGAATATCTTGATTATGAACTGAATTATTATCTTACATTTGATTATAACAGTCTAAATGAACAAGTAGACTATGAAAATGATTACTATGCAGAGGCATTCCTGAATCAAACAATCAACGGTATATCACCGTTGGAAATTTCATCAGAAGATTGTATTACATCCAAAGAATACATTGGATGCGAGATATCAGTTGCGAACATTTCTGACTATAAGTATTTAGTCTTTTATGGACAGAAAAATCAAGACAACGAACAAGCAAGTGTATGTATTTATGATGTAAATGATATCAAAACTACTGAATATACAATAGATTATCTGGACTTAGATAATGAAAAAAAACAATATCTGATTGATGTTGCGAATTTATCTGGAAGCGTCAGGATAATATTTAATGGCGGGTATGTTGATAATACAGATACTGCTGATTCAGCATATACATTTTCTAATGTAATTTTATACTGATATCGTATTCTAACCACACTATCATTTGGGGATGAAATCAACAGTTCCCAACAAACACATAGTCTAGATATTTTCTTGCGATATCAGCCAACCGATGTATCCTCGCTACATCTGTCGCTTCTTTATCAAGCATATGATAGCGCGGGAAAAAGCGCGTCACATGAAGCGGAATCTTTTTTCCGGCGGAATCTTCTACAGACGCAATCCATGCTGCTTCCTCTTCCATTTCGGAAACTTCATCATTTTCTCCCGGTACAATTAAAGTCGTAAGTTCCACATGGCAGTCCGCGGCTGCACGGGTAATGAATTTTTTCACAATTTCCAGACTCCCGCCAAGTTTTTCATAGTATCCCTGCCGAAAACCTTTTAAATCAATATTCATCGCATCAATGTAAGGCAAAAGTTCTTCTAATATCGAAAGTTCCGCCGT
>CAMWMM010000573.1 GCA_947175285.1 uncultured Lachnospiraceae bacterium | reverse complement strand
ATTATATATTAAGTACAGATACTATAACAATCAGTCAAAAAAAGAAAGGTACTTACCTATGAGAAAAGAAAACTCCGCTCCCACAATGAAAGACGTGGCAAAAGAGGCCGGCGTTGCCTTAGGAACCGTCTCTAAAGTAGTAAATGGTATTCCCGTAGGCGATTCCTACAGAGTCCGCGTGGAAGAAGCAATCAAGAAACTGAATTATCAGGTCAACAGCTATGCGCAGGGTCTCAAAGCCAATAAGACCTATACGGTCGCTCTTTTGATACCTAACACACAGGCACCTTTTTATGCAACACTCGCCTATCACATCAATCTGGCGCTTTTAAAACGAAAATACAAAATGTTGCTATGCTGTACCGACTTTGATTTAAGCTTGGAACAGGAATATGTCACGATGGCACAGCAAAATAAAGTGGACGGCATTATCGGGCTGACCTATAATCCGCATTTAATCATAGAAGAAAACACACCTTTTGTAGCGATAGACCGTTCCATCAGTCCTACTATTCCCTGTGTGGCATGCGACAATTTTGCCGGAGGACAGCTTGCCGCGGAAAAACTTGCCGACTTGGGCTGCAAGCATGTTGCTTTCTTGCGGATAGGCTCTTCTTTATCCAATGAACCGAATAAGCGGAAAGCGGGATTTGAAAACGGCTGTCTGGCACGCGGACTTTCCTATGAACTGAAAATCCTAAACGACGGAGCGCCATATGCGGAATTTGAAACGTTTCTTAACGAGCACATAGAAAACGGGAAACTCTCTTTTGATGGTATTTTCTGTGTAACGGACTCTCTTGCCTATGCTGTCATGCAGACACTTCGCAAACTAGGACAAAGAACCCCTGAAGACGTGCAGGTAATCGGTTTTGACGGAACACGTCACTTTGGCGACAGGGACTATGTCTGTTCTACAATCGTACAGCCGGTTTCCGACATTGCCGAGATGTGTGTAGAGCTTCTTTTACAGGATAATATGTCTGTTAAACCGCCCCTCGTCTGTCTGCCTGTCAGTTACGCATATGGGGGAACGACGGCAGAAACCGATGTATAGAAAGATAATCGCAGGCTAAGAAAGGAGCATGATTTAAAATGCGTATCGGAAATATTGATGACATACACAAATCGCAGGACGCAGATAATCTCGCTGCTCTCATAAAGTCGGACAGCCGGGAAACCATGACCAAAGCAGAGAAACGCAAAAACTGGTGGTACTATTATAAATGGTATGTTGTCTGCGGCATTATTATTTTTCTTATTGTCTGCGATATTATCAGCAGCAAGCTGGGGCTCTTTGAAAAAACACCCGATTTCCAGATTGCCTATGTCGGAGAGGCAGAACTGCCGCAGGATACAATATCCGCTTTAGAAGCAGCATTTGCCTCGCTTGCAGGTGACTTTAACGGAGACGGAGAAGTCATTGTCCAAGTCAATCAGTATACAACCAGCTCCGAAAACCCGGTTCCTGATACGGCATATTTCGCATATGCTTCGGAAATTGCCCTAATCGGCGATATTGAGGGTTGCGACAGCTATTTCTTCCTCATAGAAGACCCGGAACGCATTCAGAAGGAATATCAGGTTCTTGCAGAGGTGATTCCCTGGCCGGACTGTGCTGCTTTTGCAGATATGGAGCTTGGCTCTTATTCTATAGACATATTAGGACAGACCATAACCGGAGAGAATCAGGAATTATTATCAAAGCTTTTCATCGGAAGGCGCTGTTTTTACAGTGATACCGTAACAGAGAACGCAGAATCCTGCGCCGATTTATGGAATTTGCTTATAAATTAAGAAGGGATGATTTTTATAATGAAACGAATCTATTGGATATATGCTCTTTGTATCATGCTCGCACTGACCGGCTGCTCTTCTTCTGCATCTTCTGCCGAAAATACAGCTGCGGCTTCCGGAGATGTTACGATTGGAGACTTTTTAATCATACAAAATGCAGACAGCCGATTGACGCTGCTAAACAATCTGGATACATTATCGGCAGATGGTCTTTATTATGCTTCCTGGGTCATCGGAGATGCCAGTGCCTTTGAAAACAGCGATGGTGATACGGTAGATTTATATGACGCCTCGCTATATCTTTTATCAGGAGAATTTAGAAATACGCAGTATGCACAGGAAAATATGGACTCATGGCTCGCCGGTGCGAAAAAGAATTATGAAGTTTTAAACGAAGAAGAAATAACATGCAACGGGCAGACTTACTCTCTAATTACTTATAACAGCACCCATGAAGATAACCCATATGCCCGCGGCATATCAGCATTCGGCGTCTATGAAAACTGTGCCGTATGTATCGAGCTGACATGCCTTGATGGGTTTACAGAGGATTTGAGAGATATATTGGTCGGCTTTTTGGAGAGCTGTTCTTATAGGGATTGAGAATACAACACCTTTTCTTTGTAATTTCTATATAACATGAATAAGACGCACAATATAATCTGGCATACTGAGGAAATCGGTGTTGCAAGACCGATATGGAATAATGTCGTATTTGCTAAATGGCTCATGAAAAAGGCAACGGGAATCCTGATGCCAAACGCTCCGATGATACCTTGCAGCATAACAAAAAATGTATTGCCGCATCCATTATAATACCCGATATAGCAAAATAAAACAGAGGTCAATAAAGTGTCAATCGCATATGCTTTCAAATAGGCATGCGCCTGCACAATGACTGCCGCATCTTTCGTGAAAATACCCGCAAGAAGATTTCCTTTCCAAAAAGTAAAGGAACTAATCACTATTGCCACACACAAAGACGTTGCAATACCGTACCGCAATGCCTTTACTGCCCTCTCTTTCATCCCGGCGCCGATATTCTGTGCTACAAACGCTGACATCGATTGGGAAAATGCCGACGGAACGAGCATAATAAAACCACATACTTTCTCAGCAACGCCTACTCCTGCCGATGCAAATACATCAATCGAGTTAACGATTGTCTGAATTACCAGAAAAGAAATGCCGACCAAAAATTCCTGTAAAGCAATCGGCGTTCCTAACCGCAATTCCCGCAGGACAATTCTTTTGTCAAAACGGATATACTCTCTCCTGAACGTAAAAGGAAGCGTCTTTTTCCGAATGATAAACATCGATATAAGGACACTGAATGCCTGCGCTATGACTGTTGCAAGCGCTGCTCCCATCGCTCCTAATCCAATCACGGCAACAAACACCAAATCTCCCGCAATATTG
>CAMWMM010000572.1 GCA_947175285.1 uncultured Lachnospiraceae bacterium | reverse complement strand
GTATTATACCACGCCTCTTTTACATTAAACAACCTATCTCAAAATAATAAGTTTATTTTGACATTTTTGTACAAACCAAGAATATTCTAATTATCAATAAAGCGTAGTCTAACACATTACTTTTTTCTTTTGCGAATAACCACAATAATAATTATTGCAATTATTATAATTATAATCCACCCAAACAGCGGAAGCCATGTGTCTACAATGCTTTGCCATACTCCATCCCAATTAACGTTCCTATTCATATTCACACATCTCCTTTACTTATTTTTTTCTTGGATCATCCGTTTGCACAAAATATAAGTTGCAAGAAAATATCCCCCATATACTATAATAAACATAATCACTGTTATCCCTATATTTGTGGCAATATACATATTCATAAAATTTTCAATGAGAATAATCACTTTTTCAATAAGAAATACTGAAAAGATACTTGCCATACAAAGTGGTGCAATGAAAAAAATAGCAATTTGTTTAAATAAAATTTTGTTAATTTCATTTAGATCTGCTCCCAGCTTTTGCAACAAACCATAACGATAAATATTATCTGTTGTTTCTGTCATTTGTTTCAAAGACAGTAACGCTGCACATATCAACAGAAAAATCATACCAATATAACAACATAAAAAAACCATTAACGCCCCAACTCCATAATACATTCCATTCAACATTTCTTTCTCTGTATAACGATACCCTTCAGTTTCCCATGCAAGACCAATCGGAATCATTTTTTGAAGAACTTCATCCGAAATAGTATCATTCCTATATTCAACTAAAAGAACACATAAATCTTTACGCATTTTATTTGCGATCTCGTCAGGCACAACAAACGTCCCTCGATCATTATTCCCAACTGATGTCATCACATATGTTTCTGATATAACGCTATCCCGTGCTGCTTGTAACATATAATTGGAAATTACAATTTGTTGATGATTTTCAATAAAATTTTGTATATATTTAAAAGTTCCTTTATAATTACAATTTATCAAAAACTCATTTTCTCCCAATTCATAAGTAGCTTTTCCTTGCAAAGAAAGCGCACGATTAAAATCGGTAATAGAAATTACATATGCATTTGTACTAGGTATATCCTTATCAATGGGCCATAAGGCTATATCCTGCCCCTCGAATATATCCCCATATGTCATATCTGCCTCATATAAGCTGATTTGCTCCGTCACTTCTGCATACTTTTCCATATCTACATCTTGTGTTCTTAAATACTCTACTATATCTGTTTCGCCGCATATAGCCGGATCTGCAAAAACATTTAAGTTAAACGGCAATGCTGATTTAGATGCTTCATTCATAGTAAAAGCGGCGCTAATACCTACAGAAACTCCACAAATAGCAATTGTCAGTAAACCACAAATAATTGATAAAATCCAAAAATCACTCCGAATCTTGCTTCCAATTTGCCTGCACAAAAAGGCGTTTAATCCCTTTAAATAAAACTTTTTATTTCTCTGTGCAATAACTAAAATTGCTGTAGAAATAGAATAAAAAAATACAATAATTCCTACGACAAACGACACAACAGCAATTTGAAACCAAGAATTTTGTTTATTAGGCAAAATTCCATGTGTTTGAACAATCCAGCCGCTAAATATAATACAAACAATAGAAAGTATAAACAATATAATACATATTAGTTTATTCTCTGTAACCTGCGCTTCATTTTTGCGACTAGCTTTTAGTAAATCAATAAGCTTTGTATCAGAAATAGTCCTCACATTAAACAACATAATTATGAAAAAAATTAATGCAAAGCAAAAAACTGTTTTCTTTAATGCACTTGTAGAAAATATCATCTGAAATGATTTTAAATCTATAGCAAATAGCTTCAAAGAAATTAGTGATAAAATTTGAGAAAGCACTAATCCGAAAATCAATCCACAGACCAAAGAAATTATTCCCACACAAAATGTCTCCCCCGCAAAAATTCTAGATATTTTTCCTTTAGTCATTCCCAACAATGTATAAATTCCTAATTCCTTTTTCCTTCGTTTTAACAAGAATTGATTAACATATATAATTAAAAACGCAAGAACAATTGCAACCACAACCGACAATGCCGTAATCAAAATTCCTAACTGATCCGAAAGCAATTGTTTTGTTGCATCCAAATCATTCATTGCTGGTTGTGATTTAATAGAGTTAAATGCGTAAAACATACTAACAGAAATCATTAATGTCAAGAAATATATCATGTAGTCAGATAAATTTTTTTTGACATTGCGAAATATCAAATTAGTCATATTCATTGGTCGTTCCTCCTAATACAGACACCACTTCTATAATTTCCTCATAGAACTCCTTACGTGACTTTGCACCACGATATACTTCATTAAAAAGCCTGCCATCTTTAATGAACAAAATTCTGCTGCAATAACTAGCAGAAAGAGCATCGTGTGTTACCATTAAAATTGTTGCCAAAAATTGTTCATTTAATTTCTGCAGCATAGTCAAAAGCATCTGTGATGATTTTGAGTCTAATGCTCCTGTTGGTTCATCGGCTAAAATCAGTGCCGGATTTGTCACTATAGCACGTGATGCAGCCACTCGTTGCTGCTGTCCTCCCGACATTTGATATGGATATTTCTTCAAAACATCTGCAATGTTTAAAGCATCTGCAATATCTTTAATTTTTTTATCTATGTCTGCTGCTCCTACTCCCGATATTGAAAGTGGCAAAGAAATATTTTCATAAGCTGTCAAAGTATCCAGCAAATTAAAATCTTGAAAAATGAATCCAAGTTTCTTTCTCCGAAAAATTGCCAGTTCTTTTCCATGCAATGTAGTAATATCGTTACCTTCGACATATATATGCCCGCTTGTAACCGTGTCTATCGTAGACACACAATTCAATAAAGTGGTCTTTCCTGATCCCGAAGCCCCCATAATACCAATAAACTCCCCTTTAGGAACAGAAAATGAAATATGATTTACCGCCTTTGTTATGTTTCCCTTGTTACCATAATATTTTTGAATATCACAAACTTCCAAAATCTTCTTATCCATAAAATTCTCTCCTTTCCTGTTGATTATTTTATAATAACAATCTACTTCTTACCATTAAATTACCTTACATTAAAATTACAAAAATGTAAGGTTTCTATATAAAAAAGCAGATGTATAACTTACATCTGCTCACAAACATATATTTCTTTAGGAAAAAATATTTTCATTGTCGTACCAACACCCTGAACACTTTCTGC
>CAMWMM010000571.1 GCA_947175285.1 uncultured Lachnospiraceae bacterium | reverse complement strand
TGATTTTTACAAAATATTTTAAAGCATTGGTAGATTATGAAGGCATTCAACGTACAGAAACTTACATGCTTACCAGAGGGGTGATTCGAGAATTGCTACTCAATGCGGTTAATCATAAAGATTATGCAACAGGTGTGCCAATTCAGGTATCCATATATGAAGACCGAATAGTTATATTTAATATGGGATCTTGGTCAAAACGTGTACCTACGGATGAACGGGTATATGAGAAACATGAATCTGCACCATGTAATCCTAAAATTGCAGATGTTTCTTTTCGCTCAGGGGATGTTGAGGCATGGGGAAGGGGCTTTTTAAAAATAAAAGCAGAATGTAAAAAAGTAAATGCTCCGCTTCCGCTGATAGATGCTGAAAATGGAGGCGTTTCGATCAGTGCGGATGGATGCGAAAAATATATGTCTATGCTAAGATACGGTCAGTATGGACAAGTAGGTGCAGATGGTATTTGGAGAAAAAAGGAAAAGACAAATAAAAAAAGCGGCGATAAAAAAACGGCGATAAAAAGCGGCGATAAAAAAGCGGCGATAAAAAGCGGCGATAAAAGGGTAACGAAAAAGACACAAATGCAGTATGATAAAATTCTTGCATTTATGGAAGAGGGAAAAGAGTATGGAATATGGGATTTCTGCGAGTTGTTGGATTTAAAAGAAAGTCGCACAAAAGTTATTTTGCAAGGTCTATCAGATTATATTGAAGTGGTTGGAAGTAATAGGGATAGACGCTACAAGAAAAAGCGAATTAGTCAATAATTGCGTGTGTCTGCAAATTGGCTACAAAAATTTTGAAAACACAGAGAAAATCAATATTTTCAATAAAATCTAGCGACAGAAAACCACCAAAACACGCCATTTGCCACACAAGGTTCTCCCAGCCTAATCCGTGAGGGTGGTAGAACTGTTGGATCAGGCAGGGTTGCTACTATCATCGAGTAAATAGAATTCTTGCGAATTCATTGATATAAAATTAGATTTTATGGGGCTTTCCGAGAAATTTGGAAGCCCTTTTTATGTCCTGAAATTTATGAAAAATCTATACCTGCAACTAGCTATTGTGTTAGCAGTTTGGTACAATAGGGAAAAACCAGTCAGACTGGAAGGAGAACCACATATGAAATTCAAAAAAATAACAGACACGGAGATGGAGCTGCAGATATTGGAAAAAGATTTTGAGCAGGCAGAAAAATTCAAAAAAGTAGCTGTTGGGAAAAAATGTATTTATTATATAGGATTGATGCAGACAAAATATCTTCCCATTTCAGAGATTGTGTGGGCTTACATGCGCCAAGAGGATTGTACGGGCACGTTGTGCTGCGGTCGCATGGAATTTTCCAGTTTTTGCCTTATGGTAACTACCAGGAATCAGAAACAGCAGAAAACATATCTGGAAGAAGCAAAGGATGTGAAAGCGATTCTGGCGCTTCTTGAAGAACGCAATCCCCAGATGGAAAGCGGCTATTCCAAAGAACGGGCGGCAAAATACCTGTATTCATCTACTTAGGCATTTTTATGATGGTGAACAAGAAAAGAAAATGGTATAATTAAAAAACTTGAATTTAGCGGAGGTGAAGAAAATGGTGGCATTCTTAAGATTAAGAAATATCTAAGTACATGGAACTGTGTTAAATAGTTTTATGTACAAACAGGACACAAAAAACTATTTAATAAAGGAGAACCTGTAATGATATTTCAAGATAATGTAATCAAAGAATATTTAAAAAATGTTTATTTTATAACCGGAACACCTTGCGGCGGAAAAACAACAATTTCACGCGAGTTGGCTAGACGACACAATTTATTAGTTTATGATATTGACGAGCAGTTTGCAAATCATCAAAAAATTTCAAATTCTGCTTTTCAACCGGCAATGAATAAAGTTTTTAAAGATGCAGATGAGTTTTTTGGGCGTACTGTAGAGAAATATAAGGAATGGCTTATTGATAACACAAGGGAACAATTAGATTTTGTACTATTGGATTTGATACGTCTTTCACAAAATCAAATTGTATTGTGCGACTGTCATTTGACAATGGAAGAGGCTGAAAAATTCACAGAAGCATCCCGGATAGTTTTTTTGATAAAAGAGCCATCGAATTTAATTGAGGATTACTGTAATCGTCCTGACCATCAGGGATTTAGTGATTTTATTAACAGCGCATCTGATATTAAAAAAGCAAAGGCGACATGCAATGCAACCTTAAAAGTTCTCAATGAGAAAAGTTATAATGATATCAAGGGCAGTAACTATTTGTGGATTGAAAGAACTGAAAATAGTACAATTGAGGAAACTGTAAGAAAAGTAGAGCAACACTTTGGTTTGATACATTTAGAGATAAGGCAAGTCGATAGAGATACCGATTTGTCAGACAAACTAATCCGTTTTGTTGAAAACTTTTCTTGGGAAGAAGTAAAAGAACATATGTTATGGATGCTTCGGACATGGGTATTTACCGATTGGGAAACTATATTTGTGGCGATGGCAGATGACCAAATTGTCGGAATGACTTCTATCATGAAAGCAGACTATTATCTGTTACCTGAAATTTATCCATGGATTTCAAGCGTATTTGTGACAGAAGAGTATCGTGGACATAGAATTAGTGAAAAGCTAATTGATTTTGCGAATGTATATGCAAAAGAAAACGGTTTTAACAGAACATATATCCCATCGGAACATATTGGCTTGTACGAAAAATATGGATATCATTATCTCAAAGATATTGTTAATTTTGGGAATGGAACAGACCGATTGTATGTTAAAGAATTAAGGTGACAAAAGGATTTAAAATACAGGGCGCAGCAGTTTGCTGTGCCATGCATTTTATGGTTACGGATAGAGTTCAGAAATATTATAATCAAATACATAAGTCAGCATTAGGAGGAGAAATCTATGGAATATTGCATGATTTGTGAAAGAATTGACTGGATTAAAAATGGAAAGAATCCATATTTTGTCAAAGAATTGAATACGGGATATGTTGTAATTGGGGATCATCAACGTATTAAAGGTTATTCTTTGTTTCTGTGCAAAGAGCATGCAACGGAACTGCATTTCTTGGAACCGGATTTCAGGGATGAATTTCTTCATGAAATGGCAATTGTGGCGGAGGCTGTTTACAATGCATTTAAGCCGGATAAGCTGAACTATGAGCTTTTAGGCGCAGGTAGCGGTACTCATATGCATTGGCATATTTTCCCCAGAAGAAACGGAGACACT
>CAMWMM010000570.1 GCA_947175285.1 uncultured Lachnospiraceae bacterium | reverse complement strand
GTGTCAGGACCTCGAACGACAGTGCTTCCGATTTGTCAGCGGTAACGCAGGAGCTTTCCGCGACAATGCAGGAGATTGGTTATTCCGCGTCCGTAATCAACCAAAACGCGGATTCGGTTCGCAGTGAGACAGAAACAATTGCAGATAAGTCCATCAGCATTAACGAATACTCAAAGCAAATGAAAGAAAATGCTGATAAGATGGAATCGGATGCACAGCATACAATGGAGGAAACCAGCGGGAAGGTTCAGGATATCCTTACGGTATTGAACGATGCAATTGAGGAAAGCAAAAATGTTGAACAGGTAAACGGACTGACAAACGACATTCTGAACATTTCAAGTCAGACCAACCTCCTTGCGCTGAATGCTTCTATTGAGGCAGCAAGGGCAGGTGAGGCAGGTAAAGGCTTTGCAGTCGTTGCGGACGAAATCCGGCAGTTGGCGGATTCAAGCCGTGAAACAGCCAACCGCATTCAGGAAATTAACGGCGTTGTTATTCATGCGGTACATAATCTTGCCGATAATGCGAACAATCTTGTAGAATACATGAAGGAGTCAATTCTTCCGGAGTTTGAGAACTTTGTAAAGAGCGGTGTACAGTATCGGGAAAATGCAACCTATATTGAGTCGGAAATGAACGGCTTTACCATAAAAACTGATGCGTTAAAGAGCGCTGTAGATGAGATTGCATCCTCCATCGGTACGATTACGGCTGCGATTGACGAAGGCGCAAAAGGCGTTACAGGCGCGGCGGAAAGCACGCAGGTTCTTGTTTCGGATATGGATAATATCAGCAATCGTATGGATGAGAATCAGGAAATTGCGGCGGCTTTGCAAAAAGAGACGAATGTATTCAAGAACTTTTAAGCAGTGTCAGATTACATAGAAATACGGATAAATGCAGATGGCTGATACCATCTGCATTTTTTAATTCAATAGCTTGCTTAAACATTCCTTATACAATTTTTCCGTCTGAACTAAGACCTTTTCCGGTACCTTGTCAAATTGAAATTCACCATTTATTTTATTATTCAACAGCCAGTCGCGCAAAAATTGTTTATCAAATGAATTGGGCGAAACACCAACTTTGTAACTGTTCGCATCCCAATATCTGCTTGAATCCGGTGTAAATATTTCATCAGCCAGAACCAGCTCTCCCTGTTCATTTAGACCAAATTCAAACTTAGCATCTGCAATAATCAAGCCTTTAGAAAGTGCATATTCGCTGCATACTTCATACAGCTTAAAACAGACTTTCGTGATTTGTTTTGCAGTCTCAGTACCAATTCGGGATTCAATCTCCTCCATACTTACATACTCATCATGTCCAATATCGTGTTTTATTGCAGGAGTTAAAATCGGCTGCTCCAGCTTCTCTGCTAACTCATAATTTTTCGGCAGCATAATGCCGCAGAACTGCTCTCCGTTATTATATGCTTTCCACATGCTTCCATACATATAGCCACGCACTACGAATTCAAATGGAAGCATATTTAGTTTTTTTACCATTACCGTGCGTTCCTTGAAAAATTCATTTTGAAAAAAGGAAGGCATATTTTCTACCCTGTCATCAACAAAATGGTTTGCTATAATATTCCGGGTCTTATCAAACCAAAAGTTAGATAATTTATTCAAAACTATCCCTTTGCCGTTTACCTGCACAGGTAATATGTGGTCAAATGCGGATATTCTGTCTGTTGCTACAATTACTAAATGATTATCCGAAATGTCATAAATTTCCCTTACTTTTCCGCTATATATTGGTTTCATGTCTCTCGCCGCCTCCTTCTGTTTTCTGTGCAATAAGCGTATCCATACAATGCCTATGAGGTATACCTCCGCTGTTGCAGTCAAATATTTCTTCCCTGCAGGTATGGAACAGCCAATCATGATAATACCCAAATAATTCTCCTGACTTCCACGGGTGTCTTTTTTCTTCATCCCTTGTACTGTCCGGAGCACGGGTTATAAAAGGTTTTTGTACAAATACATTCAGGGCATTGATACCGATATCCGTAGTATGTGCTTTCAGACTGTTACAAAGTTCTTCACGGTCAGTCTGTGGAATAAAATGAAGAACTCCACTGCTAAATATAATGTCATACTCTGTGTCAGGACGATAATCAAAAAGATCCGCCTTAAAAAATCTAACCTCAACCTTATTGTGCTCGGCAAGTTTTTTTGCTTTTTCAATCCCCTGTTCAGATATATCGAGTGCAGTTACATCATAGCCGCATTTTGCGAAAAAAACCGCATCCTTTCCTTCACCGCAGCCAATATCCAATACGCGATAGGGTTTAATAGGCGGAAGAATTTTCATGATATCATAGCAGATACGATTAGGCATAAGTCCCCAGTAATACTCTTCCGTATTGTAGCGCTTGTCATAATCCGTTACCACACTTTCATAACCGAGCAGCGCGTCAACTGTTGTATGAAGGGCCGCCGCCAGTTTCGGGAGTATTTCTATATCAGGGTATGCCGTGCTGTTTTCCCACTTAGAGACTGCCTGAAATGAAATATTGAGAGATTTCGCAAGCTGATTTTGTGTTAATCCCAGCTCCTTACGTCTTTTACAAATTACTTCCCCTGTTTTCAGATTATCCATTCTTACCGCCCTTCTCCTGTTTGATAAATCAACTACGGTGTTGTGTTGTTTTTATCTTAGCTTAACCGAAGAGTTATTTCTATAACGTAATAAGGGAATATGAGACACTAATTCACCTGATAGTTGAGTTAAAACTTGTCTTTTCTCTTATCAGATGTCATAATAACAAAAATACTGATTCAGGAGAACCTATCATGAATGAAATCAAATTATTAAGACCGACCAAACAATACGCAAATTTTGAAGCAAGATTGAAAGCAATGTATAAAAGCGGATATGTTCCATCAGAAGTATTTCTTGCAGTAAGACAGGAAGATAATTTTGTAGTCGGCATCATTGATTTTCGACACCCATTATCAGATTTTCTCCTTAACTTCGGAGGCAATATCGGATATAGCGTTCGTCCGTCAGAAAGGCAAAAAGGTTATGCATCTGATATGCTTAGATTGATTTTAGACATTTGCCGTGAATTTGGAGAACACAAAATTCTGGTCTCTTGCGATAAAGAGAATGAAGCTTCACGGAGAACTATTATGAAAAACGGCGGAGTGTTGGAAAACGAAGTCGCTGATACTGTGGGATTAAGTAAAAGCGGCTTGATACAAAGATATTGGATTTCTATAT
>CAMWMM010000569.1 GCA_947175285.1 uncultured Lachnospiraceae bacterium | reverse complement strand
GGCATCAGAATGCCTGTGCGCTCTGCAAGCCTTTTTCTCTGCTGATTTATATAACCCGTTTCCAGACCGGCTTTTACATAATCAATCAGTCCTTCCCCAATCTCCAGCAAAAGCGGCTCAGCAAACATATTGTTTCTAATTTCCTGCTCCATAGCCGCATTGTCATTTTCAACCACTTCGCTGGCAGCAATTCCAAGCAGTGCGTTGGCACTGATATCCAGTATTTGGCAGATGCCCTTTACAAGCGATATATCCGGCAGACCATTTCCACGTTCCCACTTGCTTACTGCCTGCGGCGTTACTCCCAGCCGGAAAGCAAATTCCTCCTGTGTCATTTTACTGTTCTGCCTATATAGACAGACTAATTCTCCAATGTTTTCTTTCATACTGTTATCCGCTCCTTATCCTTTTTTAAGTATTTGTTTTCGTTCATTTTATCAGGCATTGGCATAGCTGAAAAGCAACGGATTGTTTAGCAGACACACAACAGAGAGCTTGACAAAGCGACGCCTATGACGCATAGTAGTGGAAAGCTTGTATACCCGGAATACGTTGAATTACTTTATAAAGTTTATTTAAAGTCATTTTTGTGATAGGAGATAAATAGATGTCAACATTATACGTTGCTTTTAAGGGGAATGGCAATTCCGGTAATAAAATCGTGAGAAGTTTCAGCGGTGATAAACTGTTTTTGACAAATTCATTTAATGGATTAAAGAAGGATATTGATAATATCAATGGTACATATGATTTAGTCTATATGTTTGGGCTGGATAAAGGATTAAAGGGAAATATAAGAATAGATTGCGTTGCACGAAGAGGAGATGTGTGCTTATACTCGGATGCGGATTATAATTCGATTGCTATGAATTTAAGTCAAAACGGAATTCTTACTAATATAGGGAATACGCCTACCCAATACTTATGTAACGAAGCCTATTGGTATATGTTAAGAAAATTTAATTGTCATGTGATTTTTTTCCATGTGCCTTCCATAAAGTATATTACGGAAAATTTTATTGAAAAAATAAGAAGTGTTTTATAACTTCCAGTTTATCCCGATTAAGGAATATGATACAATGTTTGTACTGTACGGTATGGCAAATCGCAATCTGGGGAGATATAGTGATGGACAGAGCAAACGCAGAAAAACTGCTTATAGAAGCAGAAAGTATGAATAAAGGTGCATGGGTAGAACATTCATATCATGTAGCGCATTTGGCTGAAAAGATAGCGGACAAGGCGGGTATGGACAGCGAAAAGGCATATATTTACGGCTTGCTTCATGATATTGGGCGGAGAAATGGCAATATGCAGGCTCGTCATGCCATAGAAGGTTATAAATACTTAACGCATATAGGATTTGACGAAAGCGCAAGGATTTGTCTCACACATACATTTCAATATCAGGATGTTGAGGCAATTTATGACACTTGGGATTGTAATAGTGAGGAAAAACAATTTGTAGCAGAATACTTAAAAGGGATTACTTATAATGATTATGACAAGCTAATTCAATTGTGCGATGCTTTGTCATTGGCGAATGGTTATTGTTATGCTGAGAAGAAGATGGTCAACAGTGTGATAAAATTTGGCTTTAAAGATACCACAATTAATAAGTGGAAAGCAATATTGGAACTAAAAGAATATTTTGATGAAAAAATCCAAGGCGATGTATATCTGCTGTTTTAAAGTTTATGTAAATGAAATAGAACATTTGGGAGAGGAAAATGAATATTGAACTTGTAAAATTAACTAATGAATATAAAGAACAGCTATTTGAAATGCTGACAGAGTGGAAGAAGGATATTATAGTAAATCACACAGATATGTCTCCATGGAAAATATGGGCGAACGATTTTCATGATTTTGATTATTATATGGAAAATCTTGATACAAGAGAAGAGACTGAAAATGGCTGGGTTCCTGATACAACTTTATTCTGTCTCGATAAAGATAGAAACATTTTCGTAGGAGCAGTCAATATCCGACATTATTTGAATGAGGAATTGTTAAAAACCGGCGGACATATAGGTGATGGAATCAGACCTAGTGAAAGGGGAAAAGGTTACGCGACAGCAATGCTTGCTTTGGCATTAGATGAGTGTAAAAAACTTGGTATTAACAAAGTCTTGATGTGCTGTAATAAAAATAACATTGCTTCAGCGAAAACAATCATTCATAATGGTGGAGTATTAGAAAATGAAGTTGAAGAAGACGGACATGTTGAGCAGCGCTATTGGCTTCAGTTATAGCGTAGGATTTGTAAGGCGGCATCAGCTTGCCCCCAAATTTGTTTTAAGCATTGGCTCAAAGTAAAACAGCCATTTCCCACATTGAGAAATGGCTGTTTTGTATTAGATGCAGTTCCGCATAAGTCATTATTACACGAAAGACTATTCGGCAATATCCATGAGAATATCGTCTATTTCTTCCCAATCGTCTGCAGAAATGATGCCGTTATCCAGATCCACATTATATGTTTTGGTAATCGGATCCTTGTATGAAATCTCATCTACCAGAGGTTTGATTGCTTCTAACATGGCTTCTGCATACTCATCTTCCGTCATTTCCGCTGAAGCATCTGCAACTGCCTGTGCATCTTCAAGAATAATATCTAAGAAATCCGTAGGATACATGGTCAGTTCTACTGTTCCGTAGGAAGCGCCGTCTTCAAGGTCTGCAACAGGTGCGTCCCATTTAAACTTCGAAAGAACCTGTCCGGAGAGTTCAACGAAACCATCTGCAATGGCAGGATCGATAATCTCATAATCTATACCAAGATAATACATAACTCCCTCTGCATAGTATCCGACTTCAGATTCATATAATTCCTTAGCGCCTTCTTCAGTGTCAAAATTTTCTTTTACATACCCGGTATAATCGCCATAAAAGCTGGTTTTTAAGGCATTGTCAACGAACCGCTCGCAATCCTGCGCATTACCGATATATCCCCAGTTCTTGTCTGATAAGTAATAACGTACCTGATCGGGGTGGTCGCCGATAAGTCTGATTTCCACATCAACAATCCAGTCGCTGGAAGAAGTATACTCATAGGCGAGAGTGCTGTCATCTTCGGTTACAGGCTGCCCATAAGCAGCAATGATATCATCTTTTGAGCTTTTGCAGGTAATGCCGCCCGGTAAAACAAGCTGGACATTATCTTTTGAATCAAACATTTTGATTTTAAGGTAGTTAATCGAACAATTTTCAATTAACTCCGGCTCTGAGCTGTTATTGAT
>CAMWMM010000568.1 GCA_947175285.1 uncultured Lachnospiraceae bacterium | reverse complement strand
TATCGGTTGTATGCTCCTTTTTTATTTTTCAATATATTTTGAAACACGCCGAATTTTCCATTGATGCAGTCAGTCTTGTAAGTAAATTATCCAAGCTCTCAAAATCATGAAGCGTTGCATTCTCATTCAGCCATTTGAAGCCCACTTTTGTGTCCTTTTTGTACTTATTAGGGTAATTACAAAGCAAGACCATATCCCCGACAATTCTTTCAAGGCTACCATTTTTTCTGTTTTTGCTACTGCAGTCATATATATCCAAAAAGAACCGGTTTTCTGTAATCCCCCTGATCTCCCTTGCGAAAGCGTCAACATAAGTGAATGCTTTCTGTGCCTGGTTCATTGCCACATGGTTGTTATACTTTCTCACAAGCTTTGAAATCTCTGTTGTATCACAGTTCTGATGAATGGCAGTTTCAATCTGATAGCCATCAAATCTGTCTTTCAATTCTTCTGGAAGCTGTTCATAGGTCTTATTGCGAATATCATATTCCACGGATTCATAAATGATTTCGCCGTTTTCGTCTCTCTGAATGGTTCCATTTTCGTCCGATACTTTCTGCTGATATGTGACCATGTAATCATCTAAAGACTGGGTAATTCTTGTATTACCATACTTGAATAATGAAAGAGAACTTGAACGCTGTAATCCATCTATTATCCACTGCCTTGTAATTCCGTTGACTATTTCTTCACCTAAAATGATAGGCGGAATGTAATTGTCCGTCAGAACTGTATAGATTAACTCGTTAACCATGTTGGCATTCCACTGTCCAGATAATCTCTGACAGTCCTGATCACTTCTAATTGTCTCAGCCTTAATCAACTTCAAATACTGGTCTAAACTAAATGTTTGCTTTCTAATCTTTGCCATTGTAATTCCTCCATCTCTTATAATTAAAACAATATTTTCACATTCTCATAGCTTCTCATAATCTGCATGTTGTCCGCATATTCCCTTGATGATATTTCCAGAATCCGCCGTACTTCAAAAGGCTTGTAACCATCTATCAAGAGATTCAATATATTGACCTGCTGATTAGATAACTTTGAAATATATTGCTGTACACGATCTTGATACTGTCCGTTTTCCTGACACTTGCTTGCCTCCTCAAAGGTATCAAAATCTGATGCTATACAATCCAACAAGCTATAGTCCTCACCTTTATCGTTAGTCGCTTCCAACGATATGCTCATTCTGTCCGCTTTGCGCTTCTCACGATTTCTTTTTGTAATCTCTGACATGATCTTGTTTGACAGACACGAATACAAAAATCCATCAAATGACTGTTCGCAGTCATATCTATTTATGACATCTGCAAAGACTTCATTAGCAAGTGAATAGAAATCGTCTGTATCTTTGCTTGTAAGACCGCCAAACTTGAAAAGAATCTTGTCAACTACTCTATGTAACTTTCTTGCATTATCAGCATAATAAGTATCTAAGATCTGTAACTGCAGTGGTAATAAATCTTTGTCCATCATGGTTGTTCCACTCCTTCCTTTTTAAATTGGTACTAGGCGCGTGGGGACTTGAACCCCACATAACCATTCGCCTACTTTCATTATTCAGTTGTTGTTTTCTGCCTGGGCTTGTCCTCATACCACTTGACTGTACCGCCGCTAAAATTGGTCTTAGGCTGGAGAATGCTTGTCTCTCCGATCGGGTAATGTTACCGTTGTTTCATGTGACTGCAAACTCTACTGTCTGTGTACGCTGCAATGGTGTTCACCTCCTTATGATTGACTACCTACACCCTTTTGAGGGCGTAACGCTTCCGGCTTAAAGCCCTGTTTATACTCGCCGGAACGAGTTTTATTTCGCTCTGATCATCTTTCCAATATGTCAATCCCCACTAATGCCCCGAATGTTTCCTTATAGCTGTAACCACCAATAATCTGTATTAAGGAAGCCTTAACCTGGATCCCCATATCAATCACTCTGGAAAGTTCCCTTGCCAACCCTTTAGGCACATATCCGATAACTGTCCGCCTTGAAATAGGTTTGATATGTACAACAATCTGAATAGCATTACTATCAAACTCATTGTCCGGTTCTCTTTCCAGTGTTACAGTCAGATCATTTAGATGAAACTGCTTTAAAAATTGTAAGCGTTCCTGTCTGTTTTCAAAAGTAGTCCCTGCTACACGAACTTTCATTGTGTTCTTTACCTGAGCCCATGCTTTCTTAAACGCCTGTGATAAGGAATAACCCAACTTTTTTAGCTCATTTGCCATAATACATACAGCTTTTCTTACTCTTGTGATCTGCTTCATTGTGATTACCTCTTTTCTTTCTTGATAAAGTAGTCTAATTTATCCCGACTACCCTTGACCTGGGTAGTTTCGTCACCTCTCAGTGGTACTCGTCAGGGGATTTAATTGGCAATTATCTTTGACAACTGGACAACTTGTGCCTCGGATAAATGATCCATCACAGTATTGCCGTCCCTATTGTAAATTTCATATTCATCATTAAATGGCTCTACCATATTGAAAACGTAATAGCCTTTTTTATATAGCTTTTCTTCAGCTTCATTAAACTCTTTTTTAAATGACATATGTTCGTTACCTCCATTGACTTTTATTATTTATGAGACTGACATCTCAAAAGGCTAATTTGCTTTGATGCTATACTCATATTTCAAGTGATTAGCCTGTGATCTGATTTAATTGGAAGTCATTTAAATAAATTTATTATACAATTTTTGATATTCATCATCAGTTATATTCATCTGATCTGTTACCTCTTCGATAGCATGTCCTTTGTCGTATCCGCATTCTATACGGTCTAATATCTCAAAATATGCTTTATCAAAATTTGTTAACTCTTTCATGGTATTACCTCCTTGTGTTTGGCTGTTTTGTTGTGTGGTTTTGTTTGACCTTGTAAGATTATTGTACATATTTTTATGTACTTATCCAATTGCATAAAAAAAGGAAAGTATCTATTGCATACCTTCCTATCTCAAATACGACTGTACATAAACATTTTTATATTAACTATTATTTAACTATATACTCATTTTCACCTTTTAATATAACTTTCATATTTAAAAACTCTGCTATTTTAACTATATCTTCTACAGTAAAAGTATCTCTTTGCATTTTATTAGAAAAGCTTTGTTTCGTCATTCCTAAAACTTTAGCAAGATCATTTTGTGTCAGGCTTTTCCCCGTCTTTTTATAATCATCTAAAATGTTTTTGATAACATTAGAAAACATTTATAGCCTCCTCCTTTCATT
>CAMWMM010000567.1 GCA_947175285.1 uncultured Lachnospiraceae bacterium | reverse complement strand
AAAATGATCCACCATTTGACACATCTGTTCATAGTCAATGCTTTTTACATCCTCCGGATTCGTCAGCGGAAGCCTCATCGTTCCGAAACCTAATTTTTTCAACCGGATACATCCTCCTTTTCGCCTTCATTCGAATTTTGCAGGTTACAAATCCAGACTATTGGGATTCAAAAGGAAATCCATGATTCCCATTATCACAATTCCGTCCTCATTCCGCCATAATTTAATCCTGTCCTTAACCACAATTATTTTCTTGAACGAATCACCAATGTGTACCAGTGACTTCTGTTCCTGATGCATTTTACTGCTGTCCGGAATGGCAAATGCAGATTGAATATAATATCTCTGATTACCGCTGTTACAAACAAAATCAACCTCTAACCTCTTACGCACAGACTTTCCATTTTCGTCTCGTTCAGAATGCTCTACAACACCAACATCCACATTAAGACCTCTGATTAGTAATTCGTTGTATATGATGTTCTCCATAAGATGATTTTCTTCCTGCTGTCGAAAATTAAGCCGGGCATTGCGAAGCCCTACATCCGTAAAATAGTATTTGAAAGGAGATGCAATATATTTTTTTCCCTTAATATCGTAACGCTCTGCTTTACTGATAAAAAAAGCATCCAACAGATATCCGATATAAATTCCAAGTGTTTTATCGCTGACGTTAATTCCATTACTTTTAAAAGTATTTACCAGTTTTGTAGGATTGGTCAACGAGCCTACCGCTGATGCAAGAATATTGACCAATGCCGCCATGACGTTATCACCACGCAGTTTATGACGCTCTTCGATATCCTTCAAATACAATTCTTTGCACAAGTCAATCAGATATCTTGATTTCAATTCATCAGTTTTTCTGCTGAGTATCAGCGGAAGTCCTCCATAGATAGAGTAATCAATCCAAGCATCATATTTATCTCCGGAATATGCCGAAACATATTCGGAAAAAGACAATGGATAAACCCGGACTTCATCTCCACGCCCCCGAAATTCCGTCAACACATCAGAAGACAGGAATTTTGAATTACTTCCTGTCACATAGATATCCAGATTTTCTTTTCTGTTCAAACCATTGAGCACAGACTCAAACCCCTTACACATCTGAACTTCATCCAAAAGGATATACCACATGCCGTCATCAGTTATGCGCTGCTTGATATATCTGCTCAACTGTCTGCTCTCACGAAGTTCTTCGTAATCATCGTCATCTAACGAAATTGTAATAATTCTGGATGCCTCCACACCGGAATCCAACAGATACTGATAATATAACTTGAACATCAGGTAAGACTTTCCGCATCTTCTAATACCGGTAACTACTTTGATCAGACCATTTTCCCGACGTTCAATCAACCGATTCAAATATAAGTCCCGCTTAATAGTCTCCATTCTTCTCTCCTTACTACGAGTTTTTGCAAATTGTTGCGTTTTCCCGTAGTTTCATTATAATAATACAAAATAACAAAGTCAATACATCGTAACCGTTATTTAAGCAAACAACTCAATACTTTCCCAATATCCCCATCAATGCAAACAGACCGTTTTTCAATCTCCTTCGGACAGACAGCCTCCCCATAATTGATGCAGGCATAAACGGACTTTTCGTTTTCCGCTGTCATTTTCCAGAACGGATATTTGATAATGCCCGGTGTGTTATACCCGACACCCAGTTCCAAAAAAAACACGCTGTCATTCTCATGTTTTTCCAAAAACAGTTCATACCGCTTCGCTGCTTCGTACCAACCGTCATCCTGTACAAAAGTATTGTCCGCCCGCAAATTCATCGTCATGGACTTCCCGCATTTCGGGCAGTGGGGAATCAGTTTCTCCGGCACTGTCATTTTCGGCATAGTATTCTCAGGCAAATACAGGGAACCGTCCGCTGCTGTCCGATAACCCTGCGCCTCTACCATCGCCCTGACCGTTTCTTCGTTATCGTAAGTTTCATCATGACACGGTACACCGCACTGAAACAGACCGTAGTCGCCCTGTGTATAATATAGTCTCTTCTTATCAAACCCGGCTTTTTGAAAACAGTGGTCTACGTTTGTGGTAATCACAAAATAGTCCTTATCCTTTACCAGTTCATAAAGTTTCTGATAAAGGGAAGCTGGTGCATCCATATAGCGGTTTACATAAATATATCTACTCCAGTACGCCCAATATTCTTCCCATGTCTCATACGGATAAAAGCCGCCCGCATACATATCCTGAAAATGATATTTGTCTGCAAAATCTGCAAAATATTTCTCAAACCGCTCCCCTGCATAAACAAATCCGGCAGCCGTGGAAAGGCCCGCGCCTGCACCGATAATGACAGTTTTTGTCTGTGCCAGTTCACTTTTAAGTTTCTCTATGTTATCTAATTTGCCCATATTATCCGTCCCTCTTTTCGCTCCTTTCCTTTTGGCACCTGCTCATCTTTCGGATAGCCTAACAGAACATGAATGACTGCATAATAATCCGTTCTGATATTCCATTTTTTCAAAATCTCCTGTCCGAACGCATCCCGAAAAGAATCCCATGCCGAACCGATATAGCATCCTCCTAACCCGATGGAATGTGCGGCAAGAAGCATATTTTCAGCCGCTGCACTCGCATCATAAGGACCATACAAAAAATCTTTGGGTACAAATAGGGTAATGACTATAGGCGCATCATAAAAAGCGCTCACAATCGCAGGGTCATCGGCAATGCTTGGCTGTTCCTTTGAGATGTATACGGTGTCCGTTGACATTTTTACATTCGTATTCTTCTTTTTAATTCTTCCGAGTTTTTCATTGATTTCCCTATTCTGTGATACCACAAATAATACTCCTTGTCTACCTCCAGCACTGGGTGCATACATCCCTGCTTCCAATACCGTCTGCAGCTCTTCTTCCGTAATCTGTTCACTGCGAAAACGGCGAATAGTTCTTCTTGTTAAAATATTTTCCATAACTGCATTTCTCATCATAATTCCTCCAGGCTATTTTAATTCTTTCCAGCACTGCGGGTCCGCACCGTAGAAACTTCCGGATGTACCGTAAGATACGGCAGGACAGCCCCGGCAGAATCCCTTCAGTTCACATTTACTGCATTTTTCAAATTTTTCATAATCACGATAAACTTCTTCCTTTGTAATAAAAATATCATAAAGCATATCTTCAAAGACGTTCCCGACTTTACTTTCAAATCTCCGACACGCATAAACATCTCCGTCAGGCAGAATTGTCATATGACAAATGCCGCAGTGAC
>CAMWMM010000566.1 GCA_947175285.1 uncultured Lachnospiraceae bacterium | reverse complement strand
ATATTGCCATGATGGGGATGTGGGTCTTTATCAGTTATTATGCGGCAAAAGGACTTAGGGGTTTTTCATCGCGAAAAAAGAAAATGAAAGAAAATGAACTTGAAAATATGCCCTTTTCAGACAAAGATTTAAAGAATATGATTGTTCCGCTGTTTTTAGAGCAGCTTCTAGTGATGCTTGTCGGAATTGCGGATACGCTGGTTGTCAGTTATGCAGGGGAAGCGGCGGTGTCAGGCGTTTCACTGGTGAATCAGTTTAATACGATATTTATTTACCTTTTTACGGCGCTTGCTTCTGGCGGGGCGGTCGTGATTAGTCAGTATATCGGCAGGAAAGAGTCGGAGAGTGCGGGGAATTCTGCAAGTCAGCTTTTGATGTTCGGAACTGTTTTTTCTCTGTTGATTGCGGCGCTGGTGTTAGTCGGAAACAAGACGATGCTTCGTCTTTTATTTGGTAAAGTAGAGGATTCCGTTATGGATGCCTGCATTACTTATTTGAAAATCTCCGCATATTCCTATCCGGCGTTAGCTATCTATAATTCCGGCGCAGCGGTTTACCGGAGTCTTGGAAAGACGAATGTAACCATGTATATATCCGTTCTGTCAAATGTGATTAACGTAGTCGGCAATGTGATTGGCGTGTTTATGCTTCATGCGGGCGTGGCAGGCGTAGCATGGCCGTCTTTGATTGCGAGAACGTTTTCTGCCGTTGTCATTACGTTTTTATGTTTCCGGAAAAAGAACGGGGTAGTTTACAAAACCGGATGGATTTTTAAATGGGATATTGACTGCCTGAAAAGGATATGGAATGTGGCGATACCAAACGGCGTGGAAAACGGGGTTTTTCAACTGGTAAAAGTAGCTTTGAGCAGTATCGTGGCTCTTTTTGGTACGTATCAGATTGCGGCAAATGGTGTGGCGCAGAGTATCTGGTCATTGGCAGCGTTAGCAGGCGTGGCAATGGGACCTGCCTTTATCACTGTCATCGGGCAGTGCATGGGAAATCAGGATACGCAGGCAGCGGAATATTATTTTGCAAAATTGTCGAAGATAACGCTTTTGATATCATCGGCATGGAATCTTTTGGTATTTCTTTTCACACCGCTGTTTCTGCGCTTTTATGCTCTTGAGCCGCAGACAAAGCAGCTTGTCATCTGGCTTGTTCTGATACATAATGTGTTCAATGCGGCTGCATTTCCTTTTTCAGGGGCGCTTAGCAACGGGCTTCGGGCAGCAGGGGATGTGAAGTTTACGATGTATGTTTCGATTATATCCACGATTGCGGGACGGTTGTTTTTATCTTATCTGTTGGGCATTGTACTTCATATGGGAGTCATCGGAATTGCCGTTGCCATGGTCTGCGACTGGGTGATTCGTGCGGTTATTTTTATCCGGCGGCAGAAGTCGGGGAAATGGAAGGAGTTTAAAGTTGTCTGATGAGAGTTAAAAACAGCCATTGAAATTCGAATTCCTATGAGGAAACGGATACAATAGCTGTTTTTGTTAGTGTATATTCACAGATAATAGTCTTTGGTTCTTTCTAATTTAACAGATAAATGGAAAAGTTTAAGTAGCCTGCAAAAGTTACCCATAGCAGATATGGAACCATCAGATATCCGGCAGGTTTTGATATTTGATGGAACAGAAGAGCTGTTTTGAGAATCAGCAGCCATAGCAGAACAAGCCAGATAAATGCAAACAGGTATAGTTTCAAATTGAAAAAAATAATTGACCAGAAAAAGTTAAATACAAGCTGAATGCCGTATGTAGTCAGGGCATTATTGTTTGGTTTCCCGGATGTAAGCACCAGATATGATGCAATTCCCATAAGGATATACAGAATCGTCCAAACGACCGGAAACAGCCATCCTGGCGGAGCCAGAACCGGTTTAGTGATTGAATTAAAAGTTTCCATACTATCTCGTGTCAGAAGCGCAGACAGGCTGCCGACTGCAAGAGGTATGGCAAGACAGGTAATCAGATTTTTCCATTGTATTTTCAAAAAGCATCACCCTCTACTACCAATATGATTTGATTTCTTTTTTTATTCCATATTATTTTGAAATTCTGCCAGAAAAATCTTTCATCTCTATATTGACAAACTGTTGCTGTTAGCTGCACAATAACTAACGGCATTAGCTTTTGAAGGAGGATACATAATTGCTGAGCGATGAACATAATGAAAAAAACCGGATAATTAATGGAGAAATAGTGTTCGCAATAACGGATGATAATCCAATAGAAGTTAACTTTGGAGAAGATATGTTACCAACTAAGATTATTAATAAAGATGATGTAATAGTATTAGGCATGAAAGCGCCTAAATATAGATGGATATATGAAATTAAGTATAATGATGAACAGGAATACATTGAAAGCCTGGAAGAGATGTTTGACAAACTATGCAAAAGGAGTGAGTATATAAAGGAACTTACGGCAGTATATGACGAGGTGGACATTACCATTTACATTCGTTCGGAATTTGCACAAATAGGTTATTCATTGCCAAGCCATATATTGAAGAAAGTTTCTTCACTTGGTTGTACGCTTCATTTTGATATTTTATCATTTGGCATGGTTATATAAGAAAAAAGTAATATTATACCTAACAAGAAGAATATTACTTTTGATTTTGTAATTGTTGTAGAAATACACTGGAGGCTCTCGAAAGAATCTGATATTTTTTCCATACAACATACAATTCTGCTTCTAATATGGGAGAAAGCGGTTTAAAGCATAGATTGCTGTCTCCTGTTGTATTAATCAGTCTGTCTAAAGCAATGACATATCCAAAGCCCTTCTTAACAAATTGCACTGCATTATAGCCTATCTATGGGATTGGCACATATAGCCTGACCGGGGATACTTGCGTGGATTCCGTGAGCGCGGCGTTAGAAAGAGGCGTTCGCCTCATTGATACTGCCTATATGTATCACAATGATGTGATATGTTGTGAACTGTAGATGTAAACATTTCCGACCAATGCAGTATTTTAGCGGAAATGTGCGTCTGCTAAAATACAACATATGCGGCTGGCTCATTTGTGGTGAATGGAAAATTGCAGATGTTGTGATAAAGAAAGTGGGTGATAACTCTTTTTATTCGTATCTGTAAACAGTTTAGCACAAAGAAAGGCGGTTGTATATGGAAATTACTTACCATTGGGAAGGGGATTACCTGATTCCCGATCTAAAACTTTCGGATACAACGGAATACCATATCGGAAAGTATGGAAGAATGAGGCAGCGGTTTTT
>CAMWMM010000565.1 GCA_947175285.1 uncultured Lachnospiraceae bacterium | reverse complement strand
CTTCCTCTGTCTGCGTATGTTTAGCAGGATTTCTTGTCAGCAATAGGGTATAGAGAGAATCACTGTCGGCAAATGTAACTGTGTAGGCCTTGGTTTTTTCCATTTTATCAAAATCGGTGACCTGCCCGTCGATTGGCTGGTTAATATCATGTAAACTTACTTCCTGTCCGTCGGACTGAAAGAAGTGCAGTTCAAATTCATTTTCATATTGTTCCTCTATCCAATCAGACTCAGGTTCAAGCCAGGTATAAGCGTATTCCCTTTCAACCCTCGATAATTCTTCTAGCAAAAAGGTAATCTCCAGCTCGGCATCTTCCATGTCATATAGATAATTTTTAGGGGCTGCCTGTAAAATAAAACTATATGTTATAAAACAACACACCGTTATCAGCAGCAATGTCAATGAAAAAACTTTAACGGATAACCGGCTCTTAATCTTCCTTATCAATTCTATACCCCACCCCTCTGATCGTTTCTATATAGTCAGCCGTTCCGAGTTTTTTCCGCAGGTTCTTTATATGCGTGTCAATGATCCGTTCCTCTCCAAAAAACTCATACTTCCAGATTGTCTGCAAAAGGTTCTGCCGTGTCAGAATCCTGCTCCTGTTGGTCAGCAGTTCCCGCAGTATTTCAAATTCACGCGGGGTAAGGTCAATGCCTTCTCCCCCTGCATAGACCTTGTACCCGTCTAAATCCAGTGTCAGATCCTTATAGCTCATAGTCTGTGGCACACACTCAAGTTTTGATGAACGGCGCAGGACAGCAGCTATTTTCCGGAGCAGGACGGGCATGGAAAAAGGCTTTGTGATGTAATCATCAGCCTGCAAGTCCAATCCTCTTATCTGGTTTTCTTCCCCATCCAAAGCCGTGAGCATGATAATAGGCACATCGGATTTCTGCCGGATAACCTCACAGACACCGTAACCGTCTATTTTGGGAAGCATAATGTCAAGCAGCACCAGATCAAAATCCTGCTCGGAATATTTCGCAAGAGCCTCTACCCCGTCAGACGCCAGTACAACGCTATGTCCCGCCTCCTGTACAAAATCATGCAGTAATGCCTGTATGGATAAATCGTCCTCAACAATTAAGATTTTACTCATAGCGCACCTCCTGACTGTAAAGTATAACAGGGTAATTTGAATCTATTGTGTAGATTTGAAATTTTTATATTTTTTTCTTTCCGCACATCACTCCATCTCCTTAAACGTGCCAGCCATTCCTTCTACAAGGTTCCACTGGCGCTGCATATAGGATTTCAGATTTTCCGTGCTTTGCTTTCATGCTTAATTGCTATAATTTACGTCATATTTTGAAATAAAGCCTTCTTGCTCTTTTGGAATCTCATTCTCGATATAATCCATATACACTTCTTTTTGACCTTCATCTGTATATTCTATATCCCCGCAAAACTCCGCTAAAATCAGCTCCCCGTCAGACTGTCCAAATGCCATAAATATATATGTCTTTCCTTCCTGTGGAATATCTCTTGTATTCTCAATACGGTCTGACCGTGGGTACAATAAAGTACCATCACTTAAATACCCTCCATGCCGGTAACATTCAATATTCTTTGTTAGTTCGCCTTTTAAATTCTCTTCAACTGTAATCGCATATCGGCTATAAGTATCCATACTGTTCGAGGTATTGTAGTCTACCACATTGTCAAGGACTTCATCAACCGTTCCGATAAAAATATAATCTACTTGTCCTGCCGTCTCATACATATTTGTTTCGTCATATACCATCGTGATGTGATAATATTCCATTTCTCCATTCCATTCAATAACTTTTTGATTTGAACAGGCTGATAGAAAAAGAATACAAATAAGCATAAGGGCAATATTTATTTTTGTTTTCATTCTTTCCCTCCATATTCAATACAACGCAATATAAAATATTGTACCATACTTTTAGTTTTTTATCTGAATGGCGCGAAATGGTTTATAATATAGTGGTGAAGCTACAATGAAAATACTGATTGGGCTGCTTGCATCTGCCAGAGATACTATTGATTGGAAATGCGCCTGCAATTTGATGAATCTATTGCCTCCAGTTTATTGTCACGTAATTTTTATTGCAGACGCATATGTACAGAATGAATATAATCATAATTGAATAAATCTTGCAATGCCTTATAAAAGAATGAAATACTGCATTGGAATGGTATAAAAAATGACTGTGGTTTTTAGAAAATTGCCATTGAATAATCCCTTTTACTTTTGTCTTTCCTTTTCCATCAATTCCTGTATTTTAGTCTGTGCCTTTTCATATTTCTCCCTTAACTTCTCCATCTCTGCTTCATACTTTTCTCGCTGCCTTGCGATTTCCGAATCCATTTCTTGCCTAATTTCTATTTTGGTCTGCTCGATCTGCCGGTCTTTTTCCAGCAGTTCCATCTTGTGGCTATAATCCGATTCTTTTGCCTGCTCATCCGATTTTTGAAGCTGCTCTGTTAAGGCATGGATTTCCTTGTCTTTTTCTGCAAGCTGCTCCGGATATCCTGAAAGTTTCTCTAATTCTCGTCCCTTTTCATCAATAGTTTTACTTAATATATCATTTAGCCGCTCCTTATCAGAAATGATGGAATTAAACTGATCCTCTTTCTCTTTCATCTCAGAACGAAGCCCTTGGGAAACTAACTGTTTTTTTTCCAATTCCTTTTCCAGCACGCCTTTTTCATCTACGCTGTCATGGTAAAGCTTTTCATACGTCTCCCGGCTGTTTTTGCCTTCACAAGCTGCGACTGCAAATCCTGAATTGTGGCATCCTTTGATGCCAAAAGCTCACGCACCTCGACTCTCGCCCTCTCATCCGCTGTTGCAAGAGCGTTCAGCATATCTGTATACTTTGCGCTCAAAAACCTTTGATATTCCTCAAACTGGCGGATATCCTCACTGAACTGGGGCTGTGCCATCATCAGATTCTCACGCTCGTATGCTGCCATAATAGCATTCAGTGCTGCATCTTGATTTGAAAAGTCCTTTGACAGCACCCGTATTTTCTCTGCTGTTTCCGGCTCAATCCTGAAAGTAGCAGGCCTCTTCTTATCCATGTTTTTTCTGCTTTATCGTTATCCGGCATTCCGCAGTCCTCCCTTTTTCTGTCTTGATAAGCCTATTATATTAAAAATCCCGCCAATGTACAATTTAATTACAATACTGTATGCAGTTACATTGTAATTAAATTGTAAAATAGTGATAATATTCTTTTTTTATTATATATTACATGATTATTTCCTTATGTTATCGGCATT
>CAMWMM010000564.1 GCA_947175285.1 uncultured Lachnospiraceae bacterium | reverse complement strand
TTGGTATAATTTTGTTTATTGTAGGCGTAAACAGCAACATTTTTGCACACAAAATTCTAAAGGGCAAGCATTTTGGTGCATAATCTCCACTACTTTGATAGACGAGTGAACAGTAACGGCATTGCTCTTTTACATTATCATACAATATACAGCCGATATCCTTCCCTGTCATAAAAATACAGGGAATACGACAGGATTTCCTCCGCTGCTACCTGTGTATCATTAACTTCTTTGATCATGGCACGGATTTCTGAACTCCCATCAGTATTGTCCACAGGCAGTATCAGCACTTCATGGATTGACGAAAATATAATGTAAAAGCTGCTCTCAAACTGGTCACAGATTTCTGACAGAATCCCTGTGTACAGTATACATGCCGCTCCTGCTGTCCTGTATCTGTTGCTGAGTACATACATCGGGACACAATCCTCAAACTCTGACCTACAAGCATCACGGTCAAAGTCCTCTGGTGATTCTGCCTGCCTTATCTCACAGATCACGTAACTCATACTCATCAGTTTACGGCCCATCAACCGGGGTGTATTCTCTTCCGCTGTTTTAAACAGGGCATCCACTGTTACGTCCCACAGTCTCATGTGGACATTATGTATCAGCATAGAGGCCGTTTCACGTGATCCAACTGCAAACATACACTGAAATACAATGGACAGGTCAAGAAATTCCTTATGCGGTATGTCTTCAAGCAGTTCCCTGTTCCTTTCGGTATTAACCAGCCTGTATACGATACTGCCCTTGATACTCTCATAATTTAAGTGCTTCTTCTGTACTCTATATCTTTCAAATAATCTACTTATGACGCCTCGTTACTATCTGCTACAAAAGGATATTATATTAGGCAGTTTCAGACATTTACGTCCTTGCACAAAAAAAGACTCATGAAACACAACTTCCGTTTCATAAGTCTCTTGATTGCTAAATTTCATTTAAAGCTTTACGATAAAGTTCACCTATAGATATTCTTCTGCTTCGTTCTGCGTTATTCCATATGCCGTTGTTAGAAATGTCTTAATTGCTTCATTTGTATGTCCAGAGGCTTTTAATGCCATAATTGCATTTTTAATCCCCTGTTGAGTTACTTGTTGCGTAGTTTCCTCTCTGACTGTTTCTTTAATTTTATTTATCTCGGGCTCCATAAGCTCCATTAATGCCTGACACATATCCCCATCTCCTCTCAATTCCTGTGCTATCTGCCAGTTTGCTTTGATTGCTACTCCCAGTACTGCTTCTGCAAGCTCCCTGTCCAGCTTTGAATCAAACGTTTCTATCTTCTCCAATAATGCCTTTAATTGCTGCTTCTGCATTCCGTCTGACAATGCCGTCAACCATATATGCTCTTCCGTGTCCATCTCCCTTGTAACTATGATCTGTGTCGGAAACAAAACCTCATCTGTAATATAATATATCCCTTTGTAGGGATTCCTAATAGACGCTCCTTTATCCTCAAAATACTGGAATAATTTAACAGGCTTTGCTTTCCTTATGAGCGACATTGTAATTTCATTTGCCTTTCGCTCATCAACAGTATCTCCATAAGCTTTATAAAGACTTGCATATGCTCCCACCTTATATAAGGTATCAATATTGAGCTGGTCTGATGGTGATTTGTATTCAACTATGTTGTACTTTCTAAACAATCTACCAATCTCATTCGTGATTGGCTGCTCATCTTCTTTCTTGATAATAAGCAAATCTATTTCTAGAGCCTGTTGATTTAGACTATAATCCTTAAAATAGGTCAGCCTAGACCTCTCCTTCACAAGCTCTAAATCAACAGCAGACTTTAATCCTAAATGCCATTGTGTATTAGTATCTTCCATATCCTTCTCCTTGTTTCTTATAGTATACCATATCCTTTCTATTTTTCAACATTGTTTTATTCTAGCAAAATCCTCCGTGGCAGTTCAGATTTGCTAAACCATTGCTCATCAATCCATGCAGAACTACTTCTCGATGGAATGATGCATCTCAATCACCACACATTTTCATGTAGTTAATAAAGCCATACTATGTAACAAAGTGCACATTCCTACACTAATCTGTAACTACCCCCTTCTCTTTTTGCACTCTCTGGCTTCATTGTATATTGGTTTATTTGTTTCAAAAGGATATTATTTAAGCAAAATTTCAAATATACTATCTAACCAAGTCCTTCAAAAAAACAGTCCAATGAAACATAGATATGTTTCGCTGGACTGTTTTGCAATAATATGGAAAACAACTTCGCTTATATAAATCTAATACTGAAAAGAATCTAAACTCTCAATCTGACATGAATGCTCTTTCGTTTTTTTATCATAATCAATTCCCACTAACAAGATCTCTCCTGCATATCCTTTTAATGACTCCGGATATTGTTTTTTCTTGATTTGAGAGATTGCTGCGTCCGCACTTTTATCCCATTTTAACTCAACAACAATTACTGGACGGTTGAGGTGATTGGATAATGGAAGATATACAATATCAGCAAACCCCTTACCACATGGAAATTCGCGGATTGGCTGGTGATAATACGTAAATGCAGAGATCAGCGCAATCATAATCGTACAGGACAGTGAATTTTCATCATTGTATTCAATACTGGAAACAAAATCATTGTGCACACTCTGTATCAGCATTGCAGTCTGCTCTGAATTGCCCTCCATCACAGCATTCAATAGCTTCTCTGAAACACGCATAAAGCGCGACAGGTTATCATTCTCATTTCCCTCCATATATTGATAGAAAACTTCTATAAATGAGCAAATTTAAAATATTTTCCAAATCGTATTTGTACATATCTAAAAAAGCACGAATTATACACATAATATGCACCGAAAACTTGCATAAGACAACCTTGCTTCATTTACTGATAGGAACAAACTGATTTCTTTTGTGCAATTTTCAGATTTGCTCATTTATAGAATAATACTAAAATGTGCTTTCGATATTTCAAATTATATCACTTTTTTGAATCTAAGCAAGCCATGTCATCAATAACTCCTGCCACATTTTCATTCTCGTAAATTATCCATTGACAAACACATGTATTTATTGCAAAATAGATTCATACCCATACAGCTAACAAATCCCAAATCAAATTTCTGACACAATTGGGGTAGAAATTGGGGTAGCTCTTACTCATAACATATAAAAAAGCCCGTATTTATAAGGACTTGAAGTGGTTCTGTGCGCACTCTTAGGGAGGTGGAGGCCGCAAGTTCGAATCTTGTCACTCCGATTCATCTATGTATTTGACAGTCTTTT
>CAMWMM010000563.1 GCA_947175285.1 uncultured Lachnospiraceae bacterium | reverse complement strand
GAGTAATAGAGCAATTTGTATTTTGAATTACAAATTCAATGATTGTGACTACCCCCTATGCTATTATTTTGAACAGATAAAAAATCATAAATAGCAGGAGGAAAGGGTAAATGAAAATCAGAACAGACTTTGTAACCAATTCAAGCAGCAGATTCGTAAGGCATTGAAGGAGGGCAAAACAATATATGGAGGCTGGATTGATTTTGAATGCTGCGATTATGATTATGCAGGGTTATTTGAGAAACTTTGGGAAAAGCTGGATGATGCCGGGGAAAAGAAATTTGAAGTGATTGATGGCGATCTCAGTTATTGAGGTATAAGATGAAAATACGAAAAGAAAACCTAATATGAGTCTTCGGGATTTTGAAAAGTAAGCGCTAAATAATAGGGTGGCTTGACATGAAAAAATCCGGATATATCCGGATTCTCAACGCTTTATGATTTATTGATACAGCATTTCTGAACTGCAGGACTCCAGGGAGCCAGGTTTTCAAGTTCCACGTCAGACATGCTTTTGCCTGGTCTTGCCCCGAGAAGGTATTCCAGATATTTCTGTGGATTCAGACCGTTTGCTCTGGCCGTTTCAAGAAGCGAATATACCATCATACTGGCATCTGCCCCGGCAGTAGTGTCGCAGAAAAGCCAGTTCCGTCTCCCCACCGTCACCGGGCGGATCGCATTCTCACTCATGTTGTTCGAAATGCTGCAGTGTCCATCCTCACGATAGGTCATCATGTACTCCCGCTGGTTCCCTGCATAGGTGAGTGCCCTGGCAAGACGGCTTCCATTTGGCGCTTTCTGTTTATTGATCCATGAAAGAAAAGCCTCTACCACAGGCTTCTGATCCCTGAGGCGGCGGTTGTATATCTGTTTATGTGAGAGCCCTTTTTCCCGGTAACTCCTCTCGTATTCAAATAGTTTGTTGCAGTAGAGGAATCCCTGGACGGCAGGGTCTGTGTAATCCTTTTCTTTTCCTTTGGGGATTGCCTCAAGAAAATATCTCCGGATGTGTGCGTAACAGCAGCACCTTTTGAAATCCCTCAGTTTATTGTACCCGGTATATCCATCTACATTGATGTAGGTACCGGATGCGGATTCTTGAAAGAATTTCGCGGCAGCATCACCGCTCCTTGTTGGGTGGTACTGGTAAATGATGATGGGATCCAGCCCATCATCCCCGGAGCGGAACAGCCACACATAGGACTTGGACTGTGGCCGCCGGTCTTTTTCCTTTAAAACCTGAACGGGGGTTTCGTCTGCAGCAACAAACTGCCTCTTTGTAAGCTGCCGGTGGAGGTAAGCAATCATTGGCATAAAATAATTCTCTGCACAGTAGATGGTCCAGTGTGCCATGGTGCCACGCCCTATTTTTACTCCGAACTGGTTTTCAAAGTCCTTCTCCTGTCTGTAGAAAGGCAGAGCATTGATAAATTTGCCGTACATGACATGTGCGGCAAGACCGGAAGAAACATAACTATGGGGAACCAGTGGTGCAGCTCCCTCATCCTTAATGAATTGGGGTTCGAGGCCGTCCTTACAGGCGGGACATTCATAGGTTGTGGCTATATATTCCACACGTTCCAGCACAGCCGGATGGAATACGAGTTCGGTACGGACGATCTCTGTTCCGATCGGCACCATGGGAGTTCCACATGCAGGACAGTTTTTTTCCTCCTCCGGAAGGGTATTAAGAAGTTCCTGGCGCTTTGGGAGACTGTCAAACATTTCCTCATAGGTTGCTTTGTTTTTCCGTTCTCTTTTGTGGGCAGAAACTTCTATGATTTCGGGCTCAATGATCTCCGCAGTCCTGTCATCCAGCAAATCCTCTTCAAAGAGATTCATCTGTCCGGGAATAGGCTCTCTGCGTTTCTCACTGGAGGATCCAAACAGCTTCGATTTCAGATAGTCGATTTCAGCCTGCTTATTACTGAGATCCTGACGCAGATCATCAATGGTCTCCTGTAAAGCATCCATGGATCTTGTCTGCGTTACAATCAATTCATTCAGTTTTGCAACCGTATCCTTAAGCTCTGTAAGCTGGATGTCTTTTGCTGAATGTGGCATACTTTCTCTCCTGTCTTTCGTATTTTAAGTATACTACAAAAATGACAGAAAAGCCAGTAAAACAGGTATTTTCAGGCGGTTATGAGAGCCTTCGGCTGTTCAATTTCAAGTCCCGACATCAGCCAGTCGAACTGCTGCCAGGTAATGGGCTTTACCTCTGAGCTGTTGCGTGGCCAGCGGTATCTCCCACGTACGACGTCCAGCCTCTTATACAAAAGAACATACCCGTCAGGCTCACGGAGCAGGACTTTGATACGGTCACATCTTCTGCCGCAGAAAAGATAGATGGAGTGGTCGTTTGGCTCTTCCTTTAGCTGATCCATTATAATGGAACAAAGGCCATTGATCGATTTTCTCATATCCGTACGCCCTGTAATGATGTAGATATCAGTTGCAGCAGAAATATCACCAAGCATTTGACATCCCTCCGATGCACTTAAGTGTATTCTGGACCACTACTGTATCTGCCCCATTGAAAAGGCGGAGTGTGATATTGCCGCACTGGATCTCAGCCGCAACCGTTTCAGGAATGGGTATGGACAGGCGGCTGGCATTTTGTCCCGCCACCGCAGGAGCTGATATCCCATGGTCTGCCAGCTCGAGTTTGACCACCTCCTGCCTGACAGGTATCCCACAGTTTTTGCTTTCTGATTCTGGAAACGTGTAACCGGATTTTTTCAGTTTGCTGACCCAGTTATAGAAGGTGCCGGGAATGATGTTATGTGTCCTGCACCACTGATGATCGGAAAGACCGCTCTGACGACATTCCATAATAAGTTTGATCTGTTCAGGTCTTCTTACACACTTAGGATTCATAATGATCGCTCCTTAAAGATAGAGTAAAACGCTTGCCTCTAGCGTTGGAGGCAGGGCAAAATGCTTGCGTTTCCTACAATCATTATATAGCTTTTAGAAAGTGAAGAAAATCCACCCTATTATTTAGCGCTTACGGGTGTTTATAGGATAACCGCAGCCAGGACAGGAAACAGCAGCGCTGCTTATTTCCCTCTTACATTCCGGGCAGTTAATAAGCATATGATCACAGCCTTTCTTAAAAAAGGGTACAAAAAATAAGCCCTTTCTAAAATCCTAGGCTTATGATATAATCATATTGCATTTAGATTACTTATAAGCCCATGTTTATAGGTATCATGTGAGCCGTTCCGGGTGGCAGCCTAGGGCGGCTTTTGAATTATTTGTAACAC
>CAMWMM010000562.1 GCA_947175285.1 uncultured Lachnospiraceae bacterium | reverse complement strand
GAACCTTGAAATGACGGAGTCAGAGTCCGTTGCCTTACCGTTTGGCGATAGCCCATCAGCACTACAACTTGGAATTATACAGTATCTTTTATCAATTTGCAAGACCTAAATTAAAATTTTTTTAAATATTTTAATTATAAGGAAAGAATTGCCGCAAAACAACCAGAGTTTCGTTGTTTTGCAGCGCTCCCTTTTTCTACAACATATTAAATCTCAAACATCAATTCGCCATAAGTCGGAATCGGCCAGATATCCTTATCTACTATCATCTCCAGCTCATCCGCAGGCGTACGCAGTTTCTCCATAACGGCCTTTACCGTATCCTTGTAGAAGAATGCCTGTGCTTTCACATCTTCCATAGCGGAAGCCTGTGCCTCTACTTTTTTCAACTCCGCAAGCGCTGCCTGCATAGCTGCTAACTTTTCACTGACAGTCTTAAGAAGTTCAATCTGTATTGTAGCATCCGCTCCCGCTTCTTTTACTGCGTTGACCGTATCTGCAAGCGTCTTCGTGTATTTCACGACTGCCGGAACAATCTGCTTACCAGCCATATCAATCATGGTAAGAGCCTCAATGTTAATTGTCTTGGCATAAGTTTCGTAGATAATCTCTTCTCTTGATTCCAACTCAATCTTGGTGAAAATTCCAAATTTTTCAAATAATTTTACCGCCTTATCGGTTGTAATGGTTCCCGCCGCCTCAATCATGGATTTGATGTTCGGAAGACCTCTCTTTTCTGCTTCCTCAACCCATTCATCAGCATATCCGTCGCCGTTAAAGATAATTCTCTGATGCTGCGTCATGTATTCTTTAATCAAATCATGAATCGCAACGTCCAAATCTTCTGCTTTCTCAAGTCTGTCTGCTGCCTCACAAAAACTTTCCGCAACAATCGCATTTAAAATCGTATTCGGACTTGCAATAGAGTCTGCAGAGCCAACCATACGGAATTCAAATTTGTTTCCCGTAAAAGCAAACGGTGAAGTTCTGTTTCTGTCAGTAGCATCTTTCTGGAAATCAGGCAGTGTCTTAACGCCTGTTAAAAGAAGTCCTCCCTCTTTTACAGTAGTTGCGGCGCCTGTTTCAATCAACTGGCTTACAACATCTTCTAACTGCTCTCCCAAGAAGATGGAAATGATTGCCGGCGGCGCTTCGTTTGCGCCTAAACGGTGGTCATTGCCGACATCGGAAGCAGACTGACGGAGCAAATCAGCATGTTTGTCTACCGCTTTCATAATACATGCAAGCACTAATAAGAACTGAATGTTTTCATTCGGTGTTTCACCCGGGTCTAACAGGTTCACGCCATTATCCGTTGTAATAGACCAGTTATTGTGCTTACCGGAACCATTTACGCCTGCATATGGTTTTTCATGCAACAGACATCTCATACCATGTTTTATCGCTACACGTTTCATAGCTTCCATAACAAGCTGGTTGTGGTCTACCGCGATATTTGCAGTTTCATAAATCGGCGCTAACTCATGCTGTGCAGGAGCCACTTCATTATGCTGCGTCTTTGCGGTAACGCCCAGTTTCCAGAGTTCTTCATTCAAATCTTTCATGTATGCGCCGACACGTTCTCTGATAACACCAAAGTAATGATCTTCCATTTCCTGCCCCTTAGGTGCGGGTGCTCCGAACAATGTACGTCCGGCAAACATTAAGTCGGTTCTTTTCATAAATAACTTTTCATCTACTAAGAAATATTCCTGCTCGGGGCCTACGGACGCTACTACTTTTGTCGCTTCCGTATTGCCGAATAAACGAACGATTCTAAGTGCCTGCTCGCTCAATGCTTCCATAGAACGCAGAAGCGGTGTCTTTTTATCCAGCGATTCCCCTGTATAGGAACAAAATGCCGTAGGGATACAAAGGATAGCGCCGCATGCTGATTCTTTTAAGAAAGCCGGTGATGTAATATCCCACGCCGTATATCCTCTTGCCTCAAAAGTAGCACGAAGACCGCCTGACGGGAAAGAAGAAGCGTCCGGCTCTCCCTTTATTAATTCTTTACCTGAAAATTCTGTCAGCATCTTACCCGTTTCATCCGGATGCGCCACAAAAGCGTCATGCTTTTCAGCCGTAATTCCTGTCAGCGGCTGGAACCAGTGTGTATAATGGGTTGCACCGTGTTCCACCGCCCAGTCTTTCATTGCCTTTGCAACGACATTAGCCGTATCCATGGACAGTTCTCCGCCGTGATCCATGACTTTTACTACTTCCTTGTATACATTTTTAGGCAGACGCTCTTTCATTTTTCCAAGCGTAAATACATTTTGCCCAAAAATCTCTTCCACGTTAAATACTTCGCTCATTTTTATTTCCTCCTCTTCGATAAAAAATGTTCCAAAAGTAGACTCTTTTGGAACATCATTGTTCTGGATACCTGTATACAACCTTTTCTATAAGATACTCTATTTTCTTTTAAAATGCAATACCCGGAATAAAATTTTGTGGATTTTGCGGAAAAAGAACTGTTTTGGGTGAAATTGCTGTTCATATTGCATAATTTCTCCCCTCCCTTTCTGTTTTGGGAAAAATTTGATTTACAAATCCATATCCATATATCTTCGATACGTTCTAAAACCAACCGCTTCATAAAAGGACAGTGCACCATCGTTGAATTCCCACATATCCAGTTCAATTTTTTTATACCCTCGCCTCAGTGCATCTTCTTTCATAAATGTAATGAGCGCTGTTGCAACCCCTTTTCTTCTGGCATTTTCATCTACTCCAAATTCCTCAACATGATAAAACTTCCGTGAATTGTTAAATGGAGACTGTGGCTTTTCAATATACTCAACTGTAGCAAAACCACAGATTATACTATCCATTATTGCTACCAAAACATCCGAATTCCCGGCATCATATTTATCATATACATGTCTCTTAAGTTCATCACAAAAACCTTGGCGAAACACATCAGGTCTGCCGTTTATGTGAATTTTATTAACCATATAACGTAATTCATTAACGCGCTCCAATTCATTTCTTTTTGCTGTTCTTACTGTAATTGACATGACTCTCCTCCATATTCTGACTTTTACTGAATTTCTTTCAATTCCAGTGAGACTAAGACAACCAATGAATATTACTGTATTTACAATACGCACAAAAAACTCCCGTCCTTCAAAAGGACGAGAGTCTGATTATCTCGCGATACCACCTAATGTTTATGAACAGCTCACACTGTCCACCTCTTCGAGTACGGCCTTGCGGCTTATACTCTAGCACGTTAACGGATGCAGGAACCGTCGCAGCCTACT
>CAMWMM010000561.1 GCA_947175285.1 uncultured Lachnospiraceae bacterium | reverse complement strand
GGCTGCTTTAGCAGCACATTGAACCTACCGGCTTTAGCCGGTAGTGGTTGAGTTTATCAAGGAGGACGAATTTATGTCAAAAATTACAGATTATGGCTTTTTGTTTCAGCAAATGTTTGGAACGAAAGGCATGAAAAGCACAAGTGCTATAGGTAGCTTTCAATTATCGCAGTTAAATAGCAGTTCTGTGAAAGCACAATTAAGAGCTGCTGGTATTGATACGAACAGCGCTCAATATAAGGCTGCAATAAAAGAAATGATGCAGAATGGAAACGGTGCAATGTACACAAATATCCAGTGCATTAAAAATTCGATGAAATGTTATGATAAAGATGGTGATTTTATCAATCCAAGAAACGGACTCGCCGGACTTGTTCTGACGGATGAAAATGCTAGTCGCCAGAAGCGTATCATTTCCATTTCGGAGAGCAGCAAGGATGAGATGTTTGAGCAGACGAAGAAGGAATTCCTACGTGAAAATGGTGTTTTAAACGGAGATACAACAAAGCGCAGGGATGTATATGACAATCTGTACAGAAAGACGAAGAAAGATGACCGATTAGCAGCGGGATATACTATGGAACAGTATGAAAGAGCATATCGAAAGGCATTTATATCCGCAGCAAAGCAGGCAGACTCAAGTTGGGAAATTGGGAAGCCGATTCCATCTGGAGCATTGGACGGCATTACAAGAGAATCTGTGGAAGCTAATTTGAAGAAATCAGGAAGTTCACTGACATCGGTATCAGTGGATACAAGAATATAATATGTTTTATATGGCATGTATTTCACTAATTATTCCAAATTTTAGAGGAGGAACATAAAATGAAAAGAGTAACAAAGAGAGTTTTTACGGCTGTTATGGCTTGTATGATGGCTTGCTTAATGTTTGTAACACCTGTGCTTGCTGCTACCAATAATTTCAGTAAAACAACAGTGAAACTGAATGCAATTAGTGGCGGAATTTCAAGATATAGCACAGTTACATCAGGAAGTATTTCGGTAGGTGATCCTTCTATAACTAAGGTGGAGCTGTATTGTAATGTAGCTAGTGGAACCGATCCGTATACGATTTATGTTGAAAGTCCGAAGGGAACAGTAAAATCTATCTCTGGACCGACCAAAAGTGGAACCATTACCATAACTGGATTTGAAGGAGAAAATCCGTCTGGATCATGGACGATATGGATTAAAAATAATGGTGTATCTTATAATGGAAACATCTATCCGGCTTCAACAGTAACGATAACATTAAAAGTTGCTTATAGTTATTAAGGCGGCTTGTATTAAATGAGGTATTGTAACATGTGAAGTATATGTCAATATAATAATTGTCCTCTTGGGTTAGACGGAAGTCTTGCTCAAGGGGATTTAATATTATAAAAATTATATATTAAAAGAGATTGTGATAGGATAAAGTATAAAAAGTAAGTAAGACTGGAGAGGGATAAGATGGAGGAAAATCTTAGAAATTGTTATTATTGTAAACGGATATTGGCGCATATTACTATACTAAAAAATGAGTACGAGAAATCAGAGGCGGGATCAGATAATAGACGTGCAACTCTTTTAGAATTACAGAGTTATTATTGGCTAATGAAGGTGTACTATGATGAAATCTTATGCGAATGTGGATGTGAAAACAAATATATATTTGTGAACACGTTGACAAATATATTAAATTTATTGCAAATCAACAAAATAGAACCTGATACGGATAAAATGAGGTGTGATATATGCCGGATTTTACCACATGAATTATTTTCTCTTTTAGATTTAGCGTGTAAGCTTTCTGATCCGCAAGAGCTGGAATCAATGTATATGGAATTGCAATATCATGTATTTTTATCATTAATATATGATGAACTTATTGGACGGTGTACAGATTGTGATGCCTGTATAGAATATATTGCCTGTCTGGAAAACACTTGTAAATATCTTTATAGTAAGGAGCAGCATCAACTTCAAGAATTTGTTTACTTTTGGAAGAAGGCAAGAAATACGGATGAAATTTGGAGCTGTGCAGATGCATTAAGAATGAATGAGCAGATTGAGTCATCAGATGTTAATATTGACGGTCATATAACTGTATATTTGGATTTCAATGTGTATGATCGGTACGAAAAAGAACCGAAGATTAAAGAATTTCTAAATCGTCTTTCACAACAGAAAGAAATAGATTTGATATACAGTGGCACTCATTTAGAAGAAGTATTGCGTATGAATAATGAGGAATACGAATTGAAAAGAATACAAAGTATTCAATCATTGACACATGGGGAAATTGCCGTATTAGATGAGAACAAAAAAATAGTGATATGTATAGAGGATATTGATGCAAGATTAAGGCAGACAAAACGATACCAGAAAATGAATCAAGCTGCAGAAGAAAGAGAGTGCATTGTAGCTGAAGCACGTGAACTTTTATCATTACATATACATGACGAGCAGAGAGATAAAGCAATAGGTACATCTTCTATCCAAGAAATAATAGAAAATGTGAAGGATGAAACTGGAACAAAACTCAATCCAAATTTGCCGGATGAAGATGATCTGAACATGATATTAATGTACGTTGGAATTGAAAAACAAAGTATTAAAGAATATAAAAACATGTTTAAAGATGATGATAAAAATTTTAATAGGCTTAGAGCGGCAATAGTATCAATGGCAGGGTTGCTTAACGTGTTAGGGCTACATGGAGATAAGGTCAAAAATAAAAATAACTCTGCTGCAATATATCCGATATATGATAAAAAAAGTTTTAGAACGATTAGAAGTGGATATTATGATAATGATCATCTTTCTTTTGCTTCAAAATGTACTTATTTTGTAACTACAGATACTACTTTATGTGAAAAGGCAAAGGAAATTTATGAATTTTTAGGAATAAGTACAACTCCAATTTTGTTAGATGAATTTATGAACATTCCAGAAATGGTTTAATTTTATTTAGAGAAAGTCCTTTCGTATAGGTATAACCGTTGCGAAAGGACTTTTGCCGTTTTCTGCAAAAAAAGTCCGTTTTCTGCAAAGCCCCTGTTATTCCAATTCATTTTTGGTATGATGTAATCTGTTGTGCAAAAACACAACATAAAACGTATGAAAAGGATTATTTAGATTACACCTGATAACATATAGCTGTTGTTAGGTGTATTTTTATGCCATAAATTTTGATGATATTTCTTTTGCATAGATTTGTATATAGGGGATATTTGAAATGGGCAATCCAGTACAATATATTCCTTCAAACTGAATACAGCAGTTTACGAGTAC
>CAMWMM010000560.1 GCA_947175285.1 uncultured Lachnospiraceae bacterium | reverse complement strand
ATAAAGGGAAATAGCGAAAACTTTTAGCATTTTGGCGCTCGATTCTCACTACTTTGATGTGGGAGTGAACAGTAACTGGATAACACGCCCTGCTATCCCAGAATCTCCTGCTGCTTCTTTTTGCTCAGCCCTGCAAGCACAAGCTGATAGGATTTATCCAGCAAGTCTTTCAACAGATCATCTGGAACTTTACCGTCCGGATTCACGGAATTCCAGTGTACTTTATTCATATAATATCCGGGAACGATATCCTCATACTGCTTCCTCAGGAAATCTCCTTCCTCCGGCTCCAGCTTCAATGTAATATAGTAAGGCTCGTCCTTCTCATTTAGGCAGACTGCCGCAAACAGTTTCCCGCCAATCTGATAACGGATCCAGTTCCACTCCTTCTTGAGGTCTTTTGTCACCCCGGCTTTCTCCATTAAAAATTCATCGATCCATGTGTATCTCATATAACCTGCTCCTTTTTGGTGTTTTATACACAATATACTCCTATAAACATGTCAGCTGTATGTCATGTTTTGATTCAGATTTTGCAAACAAACATCTATTCCTTAATCCGTGAATACATCTTCATATCCAACACTTTACCGTTCTTGACCGCGTTGCTGCGCAGGAGCCCCTCGAACTGGAATCCCGCTTTTTCCAGTACGCGGCAGGACGCAGTGTTGTAGGCAAATGGCTCTGCAAAGATCCTGATGATATCCGTATGTCCAAACACATAATCACACGCCTGTATTACTGCACTCGTTCCCAAGCCTTTTCCCCAATAATTCCCGCCGATATAATACCCCATCTCAGCCGTTCTGAAATGGATATTCTCACACCGGAACACACCAATGCTGCCAACCGGCTTGTCATCGATCGTGACCGCAAACGCAAAGGTTTTGTCCTGGTCAGCAGATACCATCGCCTGAATATAGTCCTCTGCGTCCTTTGTTGTGTATGGATATGGCAGTCCATCACGCAGATTATCCAAAATATTTTTATTATTTAACAGCTCAGCCAGATTTTTGGCGTCTGTTATTCTCCATTTTCTTATTACACATTCCATAATATTTTCACCTTTCCATTTATTTTCGCAATTTTATCCAATCCGATCCAACATTTCTGCTGATACAATAGTTCCTGTCACACTATGACATTTATTCATTAAGGAGGTCTATTCATGGACAACAATTTATTTGAAGCATTTAACAATGGTACATTAAAACTGCCAGGAAAATCGGCACATTTTGCAGATATTCCATGGTCAAAACACCCAATTTTTGAGGGCGTGGAACTCAAACACATTGTCACGGCAAAAGATACTGATGGGCAGTTCAGTTACCATCTTGTCCGCATCGCACCGGACAAAAGCATCCTTAACCACATTCATGAAACACAGCTGGAAACACATGAAGTAATTGCTGGTTCCGGTGTCTGTATCAACAACGGCAGTACCATCTGCTACGAAGTTGGAACCATTTCCATCATGCCGGCTGGCATTCCTCATGAAGTTCAAGCCGGAAAAGACGGACTATATCTGTTTGCCAAGTTCATTCCCGCACTATGATGAAAACATATTAATAAACGGAACCTTTATACTCATTTGGTGTCAGTCTGACAATTTTGTGAAAACACCGGTCGAAGTGGCTCTGGTCGTAAAAACCTGTCTCATAAGCTGCTTCGACCACGCTCTTTCCCTCCTCCAACAATCTCTGCGCCTTCCGCACCCTGCACTGAATCTGGAATTGATGCGGCGTCAGTCCACAGACCGCCCTAAACTGTCGAATCATATGATATGGACTGACATTGATACGCTTTGCCATATCCTCAATGGGAAACACTTTCTCCGGCGTCTCCAAAAGCAGCTGCTTTAAACGTAATATTTCCTGTCTCGATCGATCTGGCAAAGCATCAAAAGCTATGCACACACCAATCATAGAATACGAAGCGCCCTCTACTGCCTCAATTGCATGCGGAACGTCGGGCATAATCCAGAAATACTCGCCTGCATGATATCTGCGTGCACAACTGCCGCACACAACACAAACTATCCCTCCTGTTATATATCCCAGCATCATATGTCCCGTATGTGTGTGCATAGGATAAGACTGTGTAGAATCCTTGTAAAAAACGTATTTAATATGATTGTTTTTCTGGTAATATGTCACATTTTTCTGCATAACAGCTCTCCCTGTTTCATTACTAATCCTTTCCTTTTTTTGTATTCTTTCTATTCTTTACAAATATAGATTTGCAACAATGTATTAACTATATAGCATCATCACAGGAATATAATATCCCAGGTTATCATCTAACGCAAGACAATATTCCGGCTGTCTTCCATCATCTTCATATAAATAGTATCCTTATCCTCTTCATACCGCAGCCAATCAATTATCCCCTGCGACTAAAAATGATCCAGCTGTCCGAAATTCCCTTATTTACAGGTTTTCAAAACATTTTAGCAAAGTCTTACGCAAGACACAACACAGAAAACATATGCATATGGTGCTGTGCGACAAAATTCATGGCATTTGGGGGAAATCACTGAACACAAATGGGATAAAGAAGACCCTTGAAAATACAGGACTTTCAAGGGTTTTGCTAATTTCCTTATTCTGTTTGAAATTATCGTTTTGAAAACTACAAACCGCATAAAACAAGGCTTTTCAAGCTATTTGTGTGCTACAAGTGTGTTACGAAAAAACATTATTAACTACTTTTGAACACTCACAAACACTTTCTTTCCCTCTGCTCAAACATGGCTTCTATCTGCTTTTTTCGTTCTTCATACTCTGCCTGTATCTCTGCCCTGCGTAAAGCGATATATTCCACTGTAGAAGTAAAACCATGCTCATTAAATTTGCTCATGCTGTTTCTATATGCCCCGGCTTCCACAATATCAAATTTTTCTAATAACTCACGCCTTGCCCTGCCTGTTCGTAGATTTCGCAAGCCTTTTTCCTTAATCTGCCTTATCCTATCAAATGGTATGCCCTGCTCTCTGGCTACTGTTGCCATAGTCTGATTATTTATGAAAATCTCTCTTATTATATGGTTCTCTTTTTCACTTGTAAAACGTGCTACAATGCCCCATAATTCGCTTTTAGAGCGTTCGGCATATATTTTATCTATTGTATCATCTTCAAGGCTATAATCGGTTTGTACGGTATTGGTAAGTGTCAAACTGCTATCATCTGATAAAGGAGTGTCTAAACTGGCTACCCCCCTGCATCTGTATTTTTAATTCCGGCAGCAGTTCTACAGATATACGCATTTTGTCAGCTATTTCATTATCCGTTGGAACTCTGCCTAA
>CAMWMM010000559.1 GCA_947175285.1 uncultured Lachnospiraceae bacterium | reverse complement strand
AGGCAAACACCATCCGTTTGTCTATCGGTACGGAGCATATTGATGATATTATTGCGGATTTAGAAGCGGGATTTGCCGCTGTTAGCAAATAAAGATATAACGGGAGACAGCATTAAAATAAAAAAGGGCGGGGCGGATAACGCTCCGCCCTAAATGATAGTAAAGACATGGGAGAATGAAAGTGCAAGAAAAAAACGGGACACGAAAACATTATATTGATAATCTGCGTAATTTGACGATTTTACTTTTATTTCCGGTACATACTTTTATGGTTTGGAATGATTTTGGTTCCCGTTTCTATGTATGGCAGGGAGAAAATAAAATTTTAAGTACGCTGATTGTATTTGTGAATCCGTGGTTTATGCCGCTTTTGTTTGTTCTGGCGGGAGCAAGTGCGCGATACGCCCTGCAAAAGAGAACAGCGAAAGATTTTGTCGGGCAGCGGATTCATAAACTTTTGATTCCGTTTTTATGCGGAATGATTTTTCTCGTACCGTTTCAGACATTATATGCGAGAAAATATTTTGATAATTATGCAGGCAGTATTTTGGATAATTGGAAATACTTTTTTACCCATCTAACAGATTTCAGCGGTTATGACGGCGCATTTACACCGGGGCATCTTTGGTTTATTTTATTTCTTTTCATTATTTCAATGATTGCACTGGTTTTATTTCATTTTGTATCATATGAGAAACTTGCTGTCACGGTTGAAAGAATGCCGGTGATTGCGGTACTCTTTCTCTTTATTCCTTTTTGGCTGCTGTATTATATAGGAAATTTCGGAGGTTTCAGTATCGGGAAGTGTTTTGCCCTGTATTTAGCAGGATATTATGTATTAAGTAATGATGTGATAATAGAGAAACTTGAAAGAAATATAAAATGGCTGATTGGTTTATATGTCATCGGAACAACCGTGTCGGTTGTATTATATTATCAGTTTTCTTATTACGGCGATTTGTGGGTGAATTTTATCGGCTGGATTTCTATTCTGACATTGCTTGCAGCAGGAAAAAAGAAGCTAAACAAAAAAACAAGCTTTACAGAATATTTTAATCATGCGTCATATCCGATTTATATTCTGCATCAATCCATTCTGGTGGCGCTTGCCTATTATGTTGTGCAGATGTGTGATAATATTTTGATACAGATATTTTGTATTTGTATCGGGAGCTTTATCCTTACGATTTTGGCGTATCATATTATAAGGCGGATACGGGTTGTTATTTCAGGGATTTGCTCTTATAATATAGGTTGAATTTTAAAATATGGAGTAACTTATGAAAAAGAATACATTTTACAGTCAGATATTTAAATTGGTACTGCCGATTATTATTCAAAATCTTTTAAGTGCGGCAATTTCTTCTGCCGATGTTGTAATGTTAAATTACGTGGGACAGTCATCTATTTCGGCGGTATCGTTGGCGGCGCAGTATGCCAGTGTGCTTTTTATGGTGTTTTACGGATTAGGTACCGGAGCAACAATGCTGTGCGCACAATACTACGGAAAAGGAGATATGCAGGCGATTCAGGTAATCGAGGGAATTGCCCTGCGGTTTTCTATCCTGATTTCTGCGGTTTTTGCAGGGGTGGCGCTGCTTGCTCCGGAGGGAATGATGCATATTTTTACCAACGATGCGGAACTGATTACCATAGGTGCTTCTTATCTGCGCTGCATGAGCGTAAGCTATTTATGCTGGGGCATTACCGAGGTTTATCTGGCAGTTCTTAGAAGTATCGGCAGGGTAGTTATCAGCATGGTAGCAAATGTGCTTGCTTTTTCTCTGAATATCTTTTTGAATGCCGTGTTTATTTTCGGTTTGTTCGGAGCACCGAAGTTAGGGGCAATGGGTGTGGCAATCGCAACTTCTATGTCCAGACTGATTGAACTGGCAGTATGTATTGTTGTTTCTTTTATGAGTAAAGATGTTAAACTGAGTTTTCGCTATCTGTTTGTGAGAAATAAGACATTGTTTTCTGACTTTATCAGACTGTCACTGCCGGCGCTTGGCAATGATATCAGTTGGAGTGTCGCTTTTTCCATGTATTCCGTTATTATAGGACATCTGGGAACTGACGCGGTGGCGGCAAATTCGTTCGTATCTGTGGTCAGAAACTTTGGTACGATTCTTTGTTTTGCTACGGCAAGCGCAGGCGGTATTCTGCTCGGGAATATCATTGGTGAGAATAAATTGGAAGAAGCGGAGGCCGGTGCTAAAAAAGTTGTGAAACTTACGATTATTACCGGTGCAGTCGGCGGACTCATTATTCTTGCGGCTACACCGTTTGTACTAAAATATGCGTCATTGTCTGAACAGGCGATGCACTATTTGAAGTATATGCTGCTTATCAATACTTATTATGTCATGGGAGCCGCAGTGAATACGACATTGATTGCGGGGGTTTTCCGTGCCGGAGGCGACAGCCGTTTTGGATTTATCTGTGATTCCATAGATATGTGGTGTTATGCCGTTCCGCTTGGTTTCATTGCGGCGTTTGTGCTGAAACTTCCCGTGATGTGGGTATATTTCCTGCTATGCACGGATGAATTTGTAAAATGGCCTTGGGTCATTAAACATTACAGGAGCAAGAAGTGGCTGCATAATATTACGCGGGATGATTTGTTTGAAAAAGAATAAAAGGTGAGGTTTAGTGATGGATAACGTTTATCTTTCTCATTTTGAATTTCCATGCAGGGAATTGGAATATGACTTTACGATGCACCAGAAGCGTACATGTTATGATACTTATTATCCATTCCTGATTTTGTCGGAGCATAATCTGACGATGCTGGATTTTGAGCCGATAACGATTTTATATGGCGGCAACGGTTCCGGCAAGACAACTGCGTTAAATGTGATTGCGGAGAAATTGGAACTTGAGCGGGATACTTTGTATAACCGCTCAAATTTTTTCGAAGATTATACAGGAATGTGCAGTTACCGGACACCGAATGACGGCAATGGAAAACGGAGCAGGAAAAGGATGCCGCAGGGCAGCAGGATTATTACCAGTGATGATGTATTTGATTTTATGCTGAATTTAAGAAGCATTAACGACGGTATCAATGATAAAAGAGAAGAATTACTGGAAGATTATTTAGATACAAAGTATTCTCATTTTCAGATGAAGTCTTTGGAGGATTATGAGCAGTTAAAAAAATCACATATGGCGAAAACGCTTACACAGTCAAAGTATATTCGAAAAAATCTGGTGGACAATGTCAGGGAGCATTCTAACGGGGAGAGTGCATTTTTGTATTTTACGAATAAAATCAAGGAAAACGGGCTTTATTTGCTGGATGAACCGGAGAACAGCCTTT
>CAMWMM010000558.1 GCA_947175285.1 uncultured Lachnospiraceae bacterium | reverse complement strand
TCACAAAAACCATTTCTTTCATAAAACCTTATGCCATCAATATTTTGTGGAAAAACCTGTGTTCTGATAAAATCTGCCCCTCTTCTTTTTCCATATTCCTTACTGGCTTTTATGAGAAGTGTCCCAATCCCCTTGTCCCGCTCGCTCTCTAAAACATCTAAATCTTGTATGTAAACTGCGGTCTGAGGTTTTAAGCAAGCGATATTCTTTTGTTTCAATATCATAACATGAGAAAATCCTACGACAGTCCCATCATCATCTGCCACCAGAATATCCTGATCATCCTTATCAAATATTGAGTGAAAAAAATCATCACTCCGATATCCTATTATAAAATGTTCCGGCTGATACTTTACCCCATCGGTTTCCAATTCAAGATACAACCGCCTTAGTTGCTCTATATCCTTCGTATCTGCAACCCTGATCTGCATATCCTTATCCCCCCAGTGCCTAAACATCTTTATATAACAAATAATAGTCCGTTTCAAGATTTCCAAACTGTTCTTTGAACCAGCGCATGGAATCATCCAATGCTTTGTTATAAACAATCGGTGCTAAATGCTCACAAAACAAATCAATCAGCTGCTGTTCCTCAATCATTCCTATTTCTTCTCCGCGAACATCCAGATAAAATGCTTTTATTTCGCTGACGAGCTGCTTCTTTTGCTCATCGCTCAACCGAATTACATCATTAAGATTTCTTCTCATACGTTTCTCCCCCTAAATTTTAGATTGTGATTTCCTTTTCGTTTTCGATAATAACACCGCAACTGGTTATCATAAGAGGCGCATGTCCCACGTCCTTGCACATCTCCTTGATACCATTTTTCCAATATCTTGCTATCAAATCTTTCCTGTCAATGCCCAGTCCTTTCTGCTATTTGAAAATCTGCTGCGAAAATCCAATACCATATCCCGTCTATAGTTCTTTTTATAACGCAGCTACTTTTTGTATGCTTTATAGTGTGGACTCCCGGAATTATTTTCCCAAAAGAACTCTATACCATGATCTCGAATCTGTTGATTTCCCGCTAACCACTGCCCATATACTTCTTCTTCAAACAATTCCATTGCTTTTTTACACGGAAATTCATCACATTCTCCGCAAAAATCAATGTTATGTTTTTTTGTACACTCAAGCAGGAAACACCTTTCGATACTACATCCGTTATGCTCTGTACTGCGACAGCCCGAACAAGGAGCAGAACGATACATGCGAAGCACTTCTTCAAAGTTACTATAACTTTCTACAGCATCAGGAAGGTGCTTTTCGTAAAATTCTTTCATACCCTCCAAATATTTTAGTAATGTTTTAGCCGATTCACAAATTACGCCATGATGATATCCCGAACAAGTATGGCACATTAAAGAACATGGCGCAACGTTTTTCAAAATTTCACTTTTATCCATCTTTTGTCACTCTCCATCAAATTTCAATAAGTTTATCATAATGAGTTACAACATCCATGGTTCTCCTTTTTCGCAACAAAGCCTGTTTCATCCTTTTCAATCGTGATCACAAAAGGAAATTTATTACATTTTATACACATATAAAAATCAGCTTCCGGAAAAATACTTTGTCTGGATTGATCAAAAAAATGTTCGCCGCCATTACTTTTTAAGCCGTTAACTCTCTGTTCAAGATCTAAAAATTCCCTGCCTTCCAAAATACTTTTGATATACTCTGCACACAGTTCATCCTCCGGCGCCAGTCTTACACCGCCGTTGCCCATGCATACAAGAGAAACTGTCTGTGGCTGCCTGGCGATGATGTATTTGGCCACTGCCTTTGCGTTGACCAGACTCCCTGTGATAATCTCACTCGCATGGATGGCATTGACAATTCCCTGCGTTCCCGCACTGGTAGTATGTATAATCGTTTTTCCAACCACGTCCTCCTTCAAAATAGAAGATGGCGAGTTGCCGTAGTCAAATCCGTCACACTTTTTGCCTTGCCGCTCGCCTATAAGGACACTGTCTGGAATCTGGTCTCTTAGAGAAAACGCTTCTTCTATCGTTCCCACAGGGCGTATTTGTTTCACACCCATGTCATATAAATAACATTCCAAGGAAAACGCCCTGAAAACATCAATAATAACAGTCAGTCCCTTCGCCTGTTTTGCCCCCTCAATCAAATGCAAAATATTTACATTGCACATATGCTTATATCCTTTTCATAATTCTGCGTCATCTATCTGTTGTTAACTCAAACTTCTGTTCACCCGTTTTAGCAGGCACTCAAATCAGAATGCTTCTCCAGTCTCGGTATCGCGTTGATCAATTCCTTTGTATAATCTTCCTTCGGGTGGTAAAAGATATCCTCTGTTGCCCCTGACTCCACCATATTTCCATTGTGCATCACGATAATGCGATGACACAGACGTTTCACCAGACTTAAATCATGGGATATGAACAATACTGCCATATTTTTTTCCTGATTCAACCGCTGTAACAGCTTCACAATCTGCAGCTGTATCGTCACATCCAGCGCTGTTGTCGGCTCATCTGCGATCAGAAGCTTCGGCTCACAGATCATCGCCGAGGCGATCATCACACGCTGCCGCATGCCGCCGGAAAGTTCATGTGGATATTTTTTGTATACAAGCTGCGGATTTTCAAGTTCTACATCTTCCAGCGCTTTGATCACGCGCTGATACCGCTCATCTTTTCCCATCTCTGGTCTGTGTATGCGGAGGCTCTCCTCCACCTGCCAGCCGATGCGCTTTACTGGATTTAATGAGGTCATAGGCTCCTGAAATACGATGCCAATGTCATTCCCCTGCATCTGTCTGAGCATCTCTCGGTTCGCATGCAGAAGTTCTTTTCCTTCAAACAGGATTTTCCCCTGCATTTCCAGATCATGACGCCGGAGCAGTCCTGCAATTGCCATCGCTGTCATGGACTTTCCGGAACCGGATTCGCCGACTATGCCAAGGATTTCACCCTGCGCCAGTTCCATGTCCAGATGATTCACAACGCGCTCCGGCACATCATGGTCATGAAATTCTATATTCAGATCCTCTACTTTCAATAATATATTATCCATCTGTAACCTTCGCTTTCATACTTTCTTATTCGTTATATCCATAATCTGCATATATAATCATCACTGCTTTGTTTTTGATTTTCATCAGAAAAGAAAAATCCCAATCTATCTGCATAATCATTTTGATTAAATATCCACTTCATCAAATATATCATCGAATGTAATTTTTATAGTCGGAAAAGGCAAATGACTTACTTCATTATTATTCATAACCGCTTATCTCCGCTTTTTTTAACAATGCTATTATTCATTATAACTCATTATTACACCAGCAAAACTTCAAATTTG
>CAMWMM010000557.1 GCA_947175285.1 uncultured Lachnospiraceae bacterium | reverse complement strand
AAAAATTGCCTTCAGGAGCTTATCATATTTTTGATACGTTATAAGCACCACAAAAACAGTGAGTACATCCGAAGCATGGATATGGAGGACCTGAGCCTTGAGGCAGTAGCAGCTCACGGCTACATAAGCCCTACCTATTTTTCAAAGGAATTTAAGTCTTCTAAAGGTTTTGGTTACAAGGAATATCTAATAAATGTGAGAATGCAAGAGGCATCAAAAATGCTCCTTGAGACAAATGAATCTATTAATACAATTGCGATGATTTCACCTTTGAAATACAGAAAAAACAATAAATATATATGATATGCGGATTGTGAAGAATAAGACGTTGTGTTTCGATTGGTGTGATTTTCATTTTATATCCATGCTCCTCTTTTTGATACACAAAAACCTGTAAACATTGATGTCTACAGGCTTGCCTTTTCTTTATAATCTTAACTCCCCGAGTAAGGCTCGAACCTACAATCTCACTCTACATATATAGCATTTATATGTTATCCTGTTTTCGTAGATTTTGCAAGCATTTTGGGGGAATTTTTCTCCGTTTTCGGACCATATGAACCATTTCCCGTTACAGACCGGCACAGAATAATTCTTCCTTAATTTTTCTTTCTGCCTCTATAAGATCAGAGCACACCATTGTACAATAGGGCATTATTTCCGGAGAGACCTCTAACAGATCGGGTACCATAACAGTAATGCATCCTGCTGCATATCCCGCTTTTACCCCATTTTCACTATCTTCAAAAACAAAACATTCGCCGGGTGCACAGCAGATTTTCTCTGCTGCGCGAAGGAAAATATCCGGCGCCGGTTTTCCATGTTGTACTTCCATTCCACTGATAATCTCGGAAAAATATTCTCGTAAGCCCGCTATTTCCAGATTGGATTCAATCTGTTCTACAGAACTGCTGCTTGCTACTGCCATACGAATCCCTTTTTCCCGATAAAAATCCAATAGTTCATTCACACCTTTTTTGACCGGGACATGTTTGGACAATTTTTCTTTTACTCTCTTCATACATTCTTTCCTGATATCATTCCCATCAGAAACATGATAATATTTTTCAATGACACGGCACATATAATCCCCATTTGTTCCTGATATATCCTTAGGAAAATTGCTGTCAAGTTCTACTCCTTTTTCTCTTGCAATCTCCTGCCATGTCTGCTGATAAATACACTCAGTGTCAAAGAGAAGACCGTCCATATCAAAGATTGCGCCTTTATATTTCATTTATTAGTTTTTTCCTCCTTGCTTCCAGTTCTTGTGTCATTTCATCGCGCAAACTGTCTAGCTTGTAAAAATAAGTAAGTACCGCAATCAAAACACATAATACGACCGGAATCCAGATAAAGCAAATTTCAATGTAAGAAAGAGCTTTTGCAGTCTGAACCTCATTTGCAACATATCCTCCGTTTTTCAGAAAAACACCGATAATGAAGCTCGTAAGTCCCATTCCTCCTTTTACAAAGAAACCCTGAAATGCTGCAATCAATCCCGCTACACTTGCATTCTTTTTATATTCCGAATAATCGATTACATCCGGCTGCATAGCAAAAGCATAGGCAGTCCTGACAGAATACCGAGGATTCCCACGAGAGAAAGCCACTCTGTCCTGCCCAGATTATATTTAAAGTAATAAATAACCGTCGTGCTTCTGACTACATAAAGTGAAAAATAGAACAGGTTCAGCAAAAACAAAATCCATGCTTGCCCGGTAAGTCCTTTAAAATCTTCCTTCAGTGAGGAATGTTCTTTATTAACTGTTGGTGGAACCACTTCTTTTGTACTGGCAAATGTCACAAAAAAGATAAGCATAGCTGTAATACCATAAACCGTCATGGTAACAAGATAACCTTTCGCTTCATTTCCCTGCCCGAAGAAACGTACCAAAGGCTCGGTAATCGACATTACAATCGCTGTTCCGATCATTGCACATACCATTCTTGTAGATACCAGAACATCCCTTTCATGAACGTCGGAAGTAAGTCTTGGAACGATTGTATTGAGCGGTATGTTTACAACCGTATAGGCTGTGCAGAGAAGGCAATATGTCACATATGCCCATACAAGTTTTCCGTTGCTGCCAAATCCGGGAATATAAAATGTTAAAAAAGTGAAAATTGCAAATGGTACTGCCCCTATCATAAAATAGGGGCGTCCTTGCCCCCATTTCGTATGTGTCCTGTCTACAATCAATCCCATCCCTGTATCCGTAAATGCATCGACAAATTTTGTTACTAACATCATTGTTCCGGCTGCCGCTGCCGAAATTCCAAATACATCTGTATAAAAAACCATAAGATAGGATGCCATAGTACTGAAAACCAGATTACAGCCAAGATCCCCAATTCCATATCCTATACGTTTTCCTCATTTCCCCATATCGTTCTACCTCCTGTTACCAGCTTCACAGCCGGTATCTCTTTCTATTTTGTTTAGAAGCAGGTGAATGCTCCGTCAATAATAAAATCCGAACCTGTTGTAAAAGAACTTGTATCACCTGCCAGATACACGCAAATGGATTCCAATTCCTCCGGTGTTCCCATTCTTCCCAAAGGAGCCATCGCATTCCATTTTTCAATCAGCGGAACCAATGTAGGAGAGTTGAGTGTAAGCTCTGTACCAATATATCCGGGGCTGATGCTGTTTACACGCACTCCCCGCTTTGCCCATTCAATTGCCAACGATTTTGTAAGCTGTATCACACCGGCCTTTGATGCATTATATGCGCATTGCGGTTGTGGTACATTGACGATATGCGCCGACATAGAAGCCGTATTGATAATAGAGCCGCCGCCATGCTCCAGCATATATTTTCCTGCCGCAATATCAGTAAGGAAGATACCGTTCAGATTAATGTTGATTACTTTACTCCACAGTTCATAAGTCATTTCTTCCGCCGGGGCATTAATGCAGATACCGGCATTGTTATGGCAGAAATCCAGTCCCCCCAGTTCCTCTACGACCTGTGCCACCATTGCGTCTACCTGCTCCTTATCGGTGCAGTCTGTCTTTATTGCAATCACTTTTCTGCCTGTTTTCCCAGCAAGTTCAGCGGCTGTCTTCACGGCTTCCTCATAATCCAGATCCACGATTGCCACATCCGCACCGGCTTCTGCAAATGCTTTTGCCGTACATTTTCCAATCCCTCTTGCTGCTCCTGTTACAAATCCTTTTTTTCCGTCCAATCTCATTTTTTCAATAATTCCCATAATGTTCTCCTTTCTTGAAAGTTATTTTGTAAAATCATTTATCAAATTATAATTACATAATATAATCCAAGTAGAAAAACGTCAATATGTAATCATATACAATTTTTTCTTTTTAAAATTATATA
>CAMWMM010000556.1 GCA_947175285.1 uncultured Lachnospiraceae bacterium | reverse complement strand
AAACATCGGACGATGAATTTACCGTGAAGCTTTCCAGACAGTCTATCGGATATGCTAAAATCCATAATGATGCCGTAGAACAATTGGTAGAGGAACAGAGCGGAACCTATAGAAGCAATCAGATTGCGGATATGATGCTGCGCGGAAGTCTTCATATGGGAACAATACTGAATATCAGCACAAGCCATCTGGCGGAAATGATGATACAGGGAAGCAACAGAGGTTTGACAAGTATGTATAAGACAGTCAAACATAATGCACTGGCACAGGAGCGCTCCGTGGAGCTGGCGCAGGAATTAATGGATTTTGAGGAAAAGAGCATTGAACTAATGAAAGAATATCTCTGAAATTGTATACAATTATACCAGAATATTTGTATCATTGTACAATTTGTATAAAAATCATAAAGAAATTTCTATATTTCCGTGTAGGAATCAGGCTTGTAGATTTTTCTTTGACATACTATAATGAAAAATGGATAAAAAAGGTATATCTAATAAAGGAGGATATAAAAATGTCATACGTAGATGAAGTCTATGAGTTGGTAGTAGCTAAAAATCCCGCACAGCCGGAATTTCATCAGGCAGTAAAAGAGGTGTTGGAATCTCTTCGTGTTGTAATTGAAGCTGATGAAGAAGCATATAGAAAAGATGCTTTGTTAGAGAGACTTACTGTTCCGGAAAGAATCGTTCAGTTCCGTGTTCCGTGGGTAGACGATAAAGGACAGGTACAGGTAAACAATGGTTTCCGTGTACAGTTCAACAGTGCAATCGGACCTTACAAGGGAGGATTAAGATTCCATCCGTCTGTAAACTTAGGTATTATTAAATTCTTAGGTTTTGAGCAGATTTTCAAAAATTCTTTAACAGGTCTTCCGATTGGCGGCGGTAAAGGTGGTTCCGATTTTGATCCTAAGGGTAAATCAGACAGAGAGGTAATGGCATTCTGCCAGAGCTTTATGACAGAACTTTGTAAACATATCGGCGCTGATACTGACGTACCGGCAGGTGATATCGGTGTAGGCGGACGTGAAATCGGTTTTATGTTCGGTCAGTATAAGAGAATCCGCAACCTTTATGAAGGCGTTCTTACAGGTAAAGGACTTACTTACGGCGGTTCCCTTGCAAGAACGGAAGCAACAGGCTATGGTTTATTGTATTTGACAGCAGAAATGTTAAAATGCAACGGAAAAGATATCGCAGGTAAGACAGTTGCAGTATCAGGTGCAGGAAACGTTGCAATTTATGCAATCCAGAAAGCACAGCAGTTAGGTGCAAAACCTGTGACATGTTCTGATTCTACAGGCTGGATTTATGATCCGGACGGAATTGATGTTGCATTGTTAAAAGAAGTAAAAGAAGTAAAACGTGCACGTTTGACAGAATACGCAGCAGCAAGACCGAATGCAGAGTATCATGAGAAAAAAGCCGGAGAGCACGGCGTATGGACTGTAAAATGTGATGTAGCGCTTCCTTGCGCAACACAGAACGAATTAGACTTAGAAGATGCAAAAGCATTAGTAGCAAATGGCTGCTTCGCAGTAGCAGAGGGCGCTAATATGCCTACTACATTAGATGCTACAGAGTATCTGCAGAAGAACGGCGTACTGTTCTGCCCTGGTAAAGCTTCCAACGCAGGCGGTGTTGCTACATCCGCTCTGGAAATGAGCCAGAACTCTGAGAGACTTTCCTGGACATTCGAAGAAGTTGATTCCAAATTACAGGGTATTATGGTAAATATCTTCCATAATCTGGACGAGGCTTCCAAGAAATACGGTATGGCAGGCAACTATGTTGCCGGTGCGAATATCGCAGGTTTCCTGAAAGTAGCTGAAGCTATGAAGGCACAGGGGATTGTGTAAGAGTAAAATCGCAGTGTTAAGCGTATTTAACAAAATTGATTGACTAAAATATGAAAATTGCATATACTATAAGTGAACAAAGAGATTTGTTTGGTGCGAATAACGCCCAGAATATTATTCACTTGTATGTTTGGTCTCCGCGAATGACGGGACTTGAATTTAGAATATCATTCACTTGTAGAGCTAAAGCCACCAATGAGGTGGCTTTAATTCTTTATGCAAACAACGGAGAAAACGATTCTAGGAGATACATAGATGCAATTAGTAAAAGTTGGAGATCAGTTTTATCAGGAATGTAAAAAATGGGGTACGGATCAAGAAATGTTATTTAATAAAAGTGGCAGACCATGTGTTTTGATTATGAAATTAAAATACAAAGGAAAGAACCATCAGTTTGTAGTGCCACTCAGATCAAACATACCCGCTAATGTACCGAAAGATCAATATTTTTCGCTTCCGCCTAATTCTACTACCAAATCAGGAAACAGACATGGGGTACACTATATAAAATTATTTCCAATAGATAGTAGATACATACAGCGATATAGGATTGAAAACAATGCCTATATGCAAGGAATTAAGTCTATATTAGACAAAAATGAAAGGAATATTATATCAGCTTGTCAAAATTATCTTTATGAATGTGAGCAAGGTAGAAAGGATCCAAACACACCGGATATAGATGGGATTTTGTCTTGGTTATGAAGGCGCAGGGGATTGTGTAAGATTTTTTTACAGTTATGATTTTTACAGAGAAGTCTTACAAATACAACAGTATTTGTAAGGCTTTTCTTTTCTATTGACAAATATATCAAACTGATATATTGTATAATGTATCAGTTTGATATATGGAGGAGAATCATGAACAGACAGAAGAAAAGAAAATTAATATTGATTGTTTCCCTGCTTTTATTTCCTGTAACAATATGGTATATGTCCCCGTATTTAATTATTCAGGGAGCAATGGAGGGGATTGTAACCGGAAGTTTTATCGTATTTATTTGTATGCTGCTGGGCTCTATCCTTTTTGGGAGAATATTCTGCGGCTGGCTTTGCCCTATGGGAGGGATGCAGGAATGCCTGTTTTCGGTAAATGAAAATGTGCCGAAGCAAGGTTGGAAAAATAATATAAAGTATGTTATTTGGACAGTTTGGATTATTGCAGTTATTATATGCTTTATTTTTAGGAAAAAAGAGATATCTATAGATTTCTTTTATATGACGGATCATGGAATTTCGATTGCTGAAATTTATGATTATATTATTTATTATGGCGTAATTTTTCTGGTGTTGATTCCGGCAGTGCTTTTTGGAAAACGAATATTTTGTCATTATTTTTGTTGGATGGCGCCATTTATGGTATTGGGAACGAAAATACGCAGATTTTTGCATTTACCGGGATTACATATAACAGTGAAAAACCTGAATGCCTGCATTTCGTGTGGAAAATGTAATAAGGAATGTCCTATGGGAATTAAAGTATCTGAG
>CAMWMM010000555.1 GCA_947175285.1 uncultured Lachnospiraceae bacterium | reverse complement strand
CGATAGAAGAAACAACGGCGCAGGGGATTAACCTCCTGTGTCAAATTTTTGTCTGTAAGATTACTGAATTGAAAACAATGATTCTACAAACATATTGATTTTATGAAGTATTCTTCTATTTCAATGTAATAGTGAATAGTGCGAATATCTTTATATAAAAATTATTAAGTGAATAAAGAATACCATTAAAAGATTGTGGGATCAATGCGGTGGACTGTTCGATCCAGCAAGTCAGCTATAGAAAGTAATTGTGCAGTAACTATATTGTAAAAAATATTTACAATTTGGAGGAATCGCATATGTACATAAATCAGATTTTTACGCTCTCTATGGTGCTGGATAATGAAAAATTCCGGAAAGTTTTAAACAGAGTATACGATAAGGTGGAATACTTGGATGAGAATGAAGATGAATACATTGACAACTCTTTAGTATCTAAGGGGATAAGCATTATATACCGAGACAGTCAGTACAAGAAGAAAGTAAAGGTGGTTGTCAGTTCGGGAATGCTTCTGGATGAGGATAGCCCTGATCCGGATAAGTTTGTTCGGAAGCTTGATAAGCGAATCAATGAGTATTTCGGCTTCAAGTATCGAATGGAGGATTTTACTTTATCAGAAATGATTCTTAGTGCAGACATTGATGTTCGGAATCGTGAAAATGTTGCGGCATATTTGAAAGTCTTTAAGAAAATTGGTAAGGTAAAAGGCTTCTCGCCATCAAGATATGAAGACATTGATGATATTGGCAGTTTTTGTCTGGATGGGAACAGCAATGGAATTGAGTTCCTAATATATGACTTGGAGAATTATGCTGCACAGCGATTAAGGGAAACTGATATTAAGCGAAAGAGATTAAAATCAGCCATTAGAGAATCAGAAGGTATTCTTCGGGCAGAAGTGCGATTAACAAAACTGAAAGTTATTCGGGATTATACGGATGCAAATGATGCATTAGAGCAGATTGTGGAATTGTCAGAGAAGTGTCAGGATATTTTTTTAGATACTTTCACCCGGATAATACCGTTTGGTGATTTCTATAGGAAAGATGAAGCAGTGGAAATTATTCAGAATAAGGTTGAAGATATTAGGCTGAGAAGGAAGATGTTGCGGCTGGTGGCATTGATACCGGAGAAAAAGTCATTGTATTTGGCACAAAAGGCAATAGAGTGTAGAAATGTTGAAAAGATTATGAATGCTTTTGCCAAAATAAATATATCGCCAGTGATGATAAGTAAACGGCAGGATGTAAAGTATTTGGAAAATATATATGAGTATTTGTTGTGAAAAATTATTGATAAGGCATAGAGTAACTATCCTCTATGTATTTTGGGTTGAGTCTGATGATTTGATGATATATAATTATTAAAAATAAGGAGTAGCGATTGTGGATAAAGAAATCAAAGAAATCAGAATTGAGTCTTTGCAACCCTTTAAAATGCATTCAGGACAAACGTATGAAGGAGAGCGGCTGCAACAGATGATGGATAGTATTAATAGATTAGGATTATTGCATCCTATTACTGTCCGTTTTGTTGAGAATGGTAAATATGAAATAATATGCGGACATAATCGTACTAAGGCAATGAAAGCATTAGGGTATGATGTCATTATGGCAGATATAAGATATGAAATGTCAGATGAAGAAGCAATAGAGTTATTTTATGATAGTAATTTAAATCAGCAAACTTTTTCTGATTGGAGTTATTCCCAAAAGATTAAAGCAATACAGTATGCTGAGAAAATTATAAAGAAAGATTCCCAACAGGGAAAGAGAAATGATTTAGAACAGAAAAAAGTTGAAAGAGATGAAAATGGAACTTGTGTCCAGACTAGACACAAGTTAAAAGAGAATACAAAGCGTGTTACGGCAAGGGATAAAATGGCACACCGCCTTGGAACTTCTACTGCGACTCTGAGCAAATATAGGCGAATCATTAAACTTTCTGATGATTTGGTGGAAGCTATTGCACGGCTGCTTGATGAAAGAAAAATAACTTTTGAGGCTGCTTATATCATTTCCAATATGCGAGAAGTTGATATTAGAATTTTGATAGATGGTATAAATAAGTATCCTGACAGTAAGCTTGATTTAAGCATATTAAAGGAATTACCGACAAGAAGTGATGAGGCAAAAAGTGATGTATTATACCCGAAGTCACCCAAAAGGGTTTTAGAAGCATTGAAAAGATGATAGAATATTTATATATAATAGGTAGCAATACGATATATGCATATGATAAAAGATAAAGTTTAAATGATATGCGAGTTTCAGAAGAGGAGAGGAATGAAGAATATAGATAACTTGGCTAGTAATGAATGCGCTTTCCAGAATAATTATTGGATGAATATTGAGGCGATTGCACCGGATGATTGGGACATGCAGATGCTCAATGAAATTAAGACAGATTCTGAATGTCATGAATTTGTGTCGGAAGAGGATGCAATGAGAGAATTAGGTTTAGCATGAGCTTTTGATAAGAATATATTATGTACGTTTATTTTGAATCTTTTGAAAAGAGGTCGAGCAAATGCTCAAACTGGAAATAAAGATAGATGATAATAAGGTGGAACAAGAGGGAAAATATTCTGTATCGAATATCTATAGTGCTGTGGATAAAGTTTTTATGAAATATGATTTCCGAAAAGAGATTTTAAAAGATGGGACGTATTGCTATTACGGGAACGGTAGGCCCAAAGATTATGGGATTTTTGGAAGAATCATAACCACCTTAAAAGAAAAGGAATGGTTTATGGACTATTTATTGAAATGGCTATGGTATAATAGCGATGATGGAGAGAATGAAGAGGATTTTTCAGTAGAAGACGTGCTCTATCATTATACAAAAAAGGAAAGCATCGTTTAATAGCAAGAAAAGGGCAATAATTATGTGCATGTATTGTAAATGCAAGACCACAATTCCATCCTTAACAACTCATGTAGTAAATTATAAGAATTGTAGTATCATAATCAAAAATGTGCCATGTGAAGAATGTGAGCAATGTGGAGAAAAATATTATTCAGATGAAGTTGCAGAGCAGATAGAATCGCTCGTGAATACGGCAAAACAGCTTATGCAGGAAATTGCGATTTTTGATTATTCTAAAGCTGCATAAGCATAGATATAGATAGCGTTAACTATACTGCCATCTATTGATTTATTGCGTGTTTGCCGTTTATGATTCATGCTATGAAGGTGAAATGAAAATCGCTTAATTGATACAAAGGGAATGAACAGAATATCGGGAAAACCGCTGAAAATAAGGGATTCCGGTACATTGGTTGTCGCCGGAATCTCCTATTTATTTTGGGGGGGGCGGTTTGAAAAGCTGCGGCAGTCGTCAGAGGGGG
>CAMWMM010000554.1 GCA_947175285.1 uncultured Lachnospiraceae bacterium | reverse complement strand
CTCATAACCGTCAGAGGTGTATAGCCCCTCTACCCTGTCTCTGTCAAAAAAATCTTTCTCAAAAAGCCCTGCCCAAAGCTGTACGTCTTCATTCACTACACTTCTCCACGTATCCGCTTCCGCCTTCTGCCATTCCCCGTCAGGCAGATAAAACGAGTACTCTTTATTGAAAATCCCCGTCGTCACAAGCGTTGCACGTTTTTCTTCCGGTTCTCCCTCTTTTATAATTGTGAGTATTCTCGTATTTTCCGCTGCGGCTTCCATACCCGAAACTTCCCCGTCAGAAATATCATCCGCCGGAACTGCTGTGCTCTCATCTGCTATATCCGACTCTGCGTTCTCAGTCTGACCTGCATTTTCCGTCTGACCGGCACTATCTTCCGTATTCTCTTTCCCGGCAGAACATTCTACCAGTGTTCCCAAGCCTATTGTAAAAACAGCGGCAAGTATAAGGACTACGGCTCCATTCCTCTTGCGTCTTTTTTTCAGAATATTCTGAAAACGTTTCTTCATAATCTGCTTATCGTCGTAAAATTGTGTTGATAAAACCGTTCTCTTTTTCCATTGTTTATGAAGCGTAGATAATAATGTTTCCGTATACGCTTTCCGCACGGCATAATCCGCGCCCTGTGTCACTTTTTCATCACAGGATAACTCCATATCAATCGCGGCTTCTTTCTGCATCATCCAGATAAGGGGATTAAACCAATGCACTGCATTTGCTGCCATAAAAAGCAGTTTAACATAGATATCACCACGTTTCAGATGCACAAGCTCATGCTTCAAAATAAAAAATACATCCTCTGTACTGTACTCTTCTTTCGGCAAAACCAAAACAGGTTGCAGAAAGCCCATTATCATGGGACTGGCAGCTTCGGCATATTCCATGACCTGTACCGTGCGCTTTATATGTAAATCCCGTTTCAGTTCAAGCATCTGCTGCAAAATACGCCTGTCTTTTATTACCTTTCCCCTTTGCATTATCTGTCTCTTATAGTGTGCATAACTGATAAGATTTGTAAGGAGAAAAACCAGACTGCCAAGCATCCAGACAAACGCTGCGATGTCAAGCGGGGTAATATGGCTATTACTTTTTCCGGACTGCATTGCAATCGGCGCTGTCATTTGTGATGGTATCCTGACGATTACCCGCCTTGGCGCTGCCTCCATACCAGCCGGAATCTCTGTATGTTCTTCCTCGAATTGCAGTTTTTCCCGTGCTCCCATTCGCGACAGTCTCTCCATTGCAGTCTGCATGTCCGCCCCGCGAAAAGGAATCAGCAGCCGCAATGCAAGAAATATCCAAATCAGGTATTTCCATTTTGCAGCATACCGTTTGTTCAAAAGGGGTGTGACTAAAATTAATACAGTGATAACCAGACTGGTTGATGCTGAAATTTCCAAAAAAGCAAGAAAGACATTTGTCATCATCATTCATCCTCCCCGGAATATTCCGCTTCCAGTTCATCCAAATATTTTCTGAGTTCTTCCACATCAGATTTTTGGATTGCCCGATTACTGTATAGGGTAGCTACCATATTCTGTATGGAATTGTGGTACAGCTTTTCAAGAAAATGTTTGCTCGCCCCGGTTTTATATTCATTTTCCGAAATAACCGAAGTATACAGATTGCTTCCCGTAGAACGGTCGCAGGCTGCAAATCCTTTGTCAACCAGTCTTGCCAGTGAAGTCATTAAGGTAGAAAGCTGCCACTTCCTGCGTCCCTGTAATTCTTTTAAAATATAATTTGACGTTACAGGCTTATCACTCTCCCAAATCACCTGCATAATTTCCAGCTCTGCTTCGCCTAACTTTTTGTTAATTCCACTCATATGAAAAACGCTCCTTTATACGATTGTATAATCAATTATACAGACGTATAAAAGCTTTGTCAAGCTACTACTCTAATACCCTGCGGAAAGTGCAGGGCGTGCTTGAATCCCTTATCGCAATATGATACTATTAATTCAAGCAGCCAGTAATAAAAAATACATATTATTGACTTTTCAAGTCAACACAGAGGTGAAAATTCCCATGAAAGAAAAATTATACACAATCCCATTAAATGACGCAATGAATGCCGGTGATGAATGTCCTTTCTGTTTCATTGAAAGAAATGTGGAACAGGATTTGCTGGACTTCACTTTAGGCTCCGGTTCTTCCTATATGGAAAGCGACGTCAGAGAAGCGACTGATAAGGCGGGCTTTTGCCGGGCGCACTTTAAGAAAATGTTCGATTACGGAAACACACTCGGAAATGCCTGGATTTTGAAAACCCATTATATCAAGATGAACCGCGAAATGAAGGAGCAGTTCAAAAACTACAAACCCGGTAAAACATCTTTCAAAGATAAGTTCAAAAAGCAGACTGAGCGTACAAATCCCATTGGTATCTGGATAGCGGAAAAAGAAGACTCCTGCTATATCTGCAACCGTTTCCGTGATACTTATGAACGTTATATGGACACTTTCTTTGTGATGTATAAAAAGGATGCCGAATTCCGCGAAAAGGTCAAAAACAGCAAAGGATTCTGCCTGCACCATTTCGGTGACTTATGCGAAGCTGCCGAAAGCCGTCTGAATGATAAGGAAAAAGCAGAATTTTTTGAAATGTGCTTTGCTTTAATGGAATCCAACATGGAAAGACTCGCTGAAGACGTAGCATGGTTAGTGGAAAAATTTGACTACCGTAACAAAGACGCCGACTGGAAAAACTCTAAAGACGCTATCCAACGCGGTATGCAGAAGCTAAAAGGGGGATATCCTGCTGACGCGCCCTACAAAATGAACAAGTAAATCATGAGCGATATAACAATTCACTTCAACGAAGTATCAAAAGCAATTTCTGTTATGAAAGAAGTAGCGGCATGGGCCGTGAGCAGGGATTCCGGGTCTGGCCCGATGAATGGCTGACGCAGGAAAAATTAATCACCTTCGACACCCAGCCGGAGAATTTCTGTATCGGAACCATTGATGACGATATTGCCTGTGCCTTTATTCTGCAATGGACGGATTCTGAATATTGGCCCAATGCCCCTGAATATGAAGCCGCCTATCTGCATAAGTTCTGTGTTCGCCGCAAGTATGCCGGAATGGGCATTACAAAGCTCGTTGTGAACGCGATCAAAGCCGAGTGCTGTAAGCGTGGTATCCGATATATCCGTCTGGATACCGGTTTGGATGAAAAGGCTGTCAGAAAGATTTATCTGAACATCGGATTTAAAATCGTGAATATTATTGATCATCCTAACGGCAGATCAACAGCACTGTACGAATTGGAGGAAAGAGATTACTAATATAGAAATCAGAGAATACAAATTACCTAAAATATAAAAAGTATCGCCCTCTGCGATACTTTTTATG
>CAMWMM010000553.1 GCA_947175285.1 uncultured Lachnospiraceae bacterium | reverse complement strand
AATATGTATACTACGGCGATTGACGGAGTGGATTATGCCATAAAACCTATGAGCTGTCCCGGTGGAATGCTTGTTTACAATTTACAGCCAAGATCATATAGGGAATTGCCTATGAGACTGGCTGAATTGGGACTTGTACATCGCAATGAAAAATCGGGAACGCTGCATGGTTTGATGAGAGTGCGGGCATTGACACAGGACGATGCACATATTTTTATGACGGAAGAACAGATAATAGACGAGATTCAGAATGTAGCAAAACTCATCAATAAAGTGTATACAAAATTCGGATTTGAATATGAGGTAGAGTTGTCCACCAGACCGGAGAAAAGTATCGGCAGCGACGAGGACTGGGAAATGGCAACGGATGCTCTTAGGAATGCAATGGATGCACTTGAAATACCTTATACAATTAATGAAGGTGACGGCGCATTCTATGGACCTAAACTGGATTTCCACTTAAAAGATTCCATCGGGCGGACATGGCAGTGCGGCACGATTCAGCTTGATTTCCAACTGCCGCAGCGTTTTGGAGCAGAGTATATCGGTGCAGACGGAGAAAAACACAGACCGATTATGATTCACCGGGTAGTATTCGGCTCTATTGAGCGTTTTATCGGTATTTTAATAGAGCATTACGGCGGCAGATTCCCGTTATGACTTGCTCCGGTGCAGGTAAAAGTTCTTCCGGTATCGGATAAGTATGTGTTGTATGCAAAAGAAATCGGTGCTAAACTAAAAGAACAAAATATCCGTGTGGAGTTGGATGAACGTGATGAGAAGCTTGGCTATAAAATTCGACAGGCACGGCTGGAAAAAGTTCCCTATATGCTTGTTATCGGCGAAAAAGAGCAGGAAAACAAAACAGTATCCGTCAGACAGCGTGATGCGCAGGCGGATAAGCAGGATATGGGAGAAATGACATTGGAAGAATTTCTGACACATTTGGAGGATTAGTATGTTTCGCAGAGTCAGGGAAAAGTTTATAGGCGACAGGGCGTTTTATAAGATGGTGCTTGCAGTGGCGGTTCCTATTATGATTCAGAACGGCATCACGAATTTTGTCGGGCTTTTGGATAACATCATGGTGGGGCAGGTTGGAACGGAACAAATGTCCGGCGTTGCCATTGTGAACCAGTTATTAATGGTATATTATTTATGTATCTTCGGAGGACTTGCCGGCGCGGGGATTTTTACGGCGCAGTATTTCGGACAAAAAGATGATGAGGGTATCAGGCATACGTTTCGTTATAAGTTCTGGATGGCGTTAATCCTGACGGCATGTGCGGCGTTTTTGTTGCTTTCTCAGGGCGGAAATCTGATTCAAATGTATTTAAGCGGCAGCAGTGACGGAGGCGATTTGGCAGCGGCGCTTCGTTATGGAGAAAAATATTTGCAAGTGATGCTTCTGGGACTTCCGGCGTTTATGTTTGTGCAGATTTATGTCAGCACTTTACGTGAATGCGGAGAAACCGTAGTGCCGATGAAAGCCGGTATTGCTGCGGTTGTTGTTAACCTGTGTCTGAACTATTTATTGATTTATGGGAAATTGGGATTGCCTGCGCTGGGCGTCGTAGGCGCGGCAATCGCAACGGTTGTATCCAGATATGTGGAAGCCACAATCGTGATTTTATGGACACATAGAAATAAAGAGAAGAATACATATATCATCGGCGTTTATACAACCCTGAAAGTACCGGGTCATCTTGCAGGAAAATTTTTCGTGAAAGGTGCGCCGTTACTTATCAATGAAACACTATGGTCTGCGGGAATGGCTATGCTGACCCAGTGTTATTCCGTAAGAGGGTTGAGCGTCATTGCCGGACTCAACATTGCCAATACTATCAACAATGTATTCAATGTCGTATTCATTGCAATGGGAGATGCGGTGGCGATTATTATCGGTCAGCTTTTAGGCGCCGGAAAAATGAAAGAGGCAAGAGATACCGATAATAAGATTATTGCGTTCTCCGTCTGCTGCTGTATCGGAGTGGCGGCGTTGATGATTTGTATTGCGCCTATGTTCCCGCAGATTTATAACACAACTGATGAGGTGAAAGCGGTTGCAGTACAGTTTATTATTGCACAGGCGATTTTCATGCCACAGGCGGCATTTATGCATGCAACCTATTTTACATTGCGTTCAGGCGGAAGAACGATAGTTACCTTTTTGTTTGACAGTGTCTTTGTCTGGTGTATCAGCGTTCCGGTTGCCTTTTGCCTCAGCCGCTTTACGGAGGTTCCCGTGATTGTTATTTTTGCGATGGTCCAAATAGCAGACTGGATAAAATGTATTATCGGTTTTATTCTGGTAAAGAAAGGCGTTTGGATGCGGAATATCGTGGCAGAACACTGATCGTTTCAATCCGCATGCCATGAAAGGGGTATAGTTATGAAAATGAAAAAACCGGCTTCGGTGATATTACAGATAGGCGTTTGTGCGGCAGGGCTTCTTACAGGCTGTGGCGCGGCGGAACCCGCAAGTATGCAGAATGTGCAGAGCGCAGGCGTTATTGCTGCCGCATACGATACCTATGGTGCAATTCCTGTTGTGGAAAAAATTGAAAGAACTTATGATCGTGGGTTTACTTATATCGTTCGTGAAGATGAGGACGGAAAGTATGCGGTTCTTACAGGGAAAAAGTACGGAACCATGGCAGGTCATTGCATACTTCCGGATGAAGTAGATGGGATTCCTGTGAAAGAAATTGCCGCAGAAGCATTCATGGGTGAATACGCTTCAGAGATTACGCTGCCGGAACAGATTCGTGTCATTGGCGACAGGGCGTTTGCAGATACTAAACTTTGGTGGGCTTATATAGCAAATACCGACTGCGTAATAGGAAAAGATGCGTTTGCAGGATGCCAGGAAAACTTTGATGTCTATATTAATAACGCTTATAGTGATGTTTTTTATACTTATACGGTTCAGGAAGATGAGGATGGAAAGTATGTGGTCATTACAGGAGTAACGCCAAGCCTGATACAAGGAAATCGCAGCCTTTCGAACAGCAGTTGCAACTGTTGCAGTATTCCGGATGAAATAAACGGCATTTCCGTGAAAGAAATTGCTGCGGACGCATTCAGCGGCGGGGATGCATATTGTGTCATGTTACCGGAACAGATTCGTACGATTGGCGACAGGGCGTTTGCGGATAATGAAAAACTTTGGGGAGTTTATATACCGAATACCGCCTGTGTCATAGGAAAAGATGCTTTTACAGGCTGTGAAGAAGAGTTTTTTATCTGCTATGGTGAAAATACAGAGGAAAAAGAAAATCTGCTGGACGGATATGCGAAAGCGAACGGAATGACCGCTTTAGAGGTTGTTGATACGACAGGAGAAGGCGTTATTGTAAATTAT
>CAMWMM010000552.1 GCA_947175285.1 uncultured Lachnospiraceae bacterium | reverse complement strand
AAGAAATACAATAAAAAAAAGAAAACCGTCTTATTTTCAAAGTCTTTCACTTTGGTTGACATGGAAACGGTTGACCGGGCTAAGAATTTCAATGATGCCTGACAGGGCATTTTAATGGATTATTACCAGCAAAAAATACAGAGTATTATCCAGCATTGGGGAATGGTTATTTTCAATGCCGTTTTTATGCAGATTTATCTTTCTGTACAGTGAGATAAAACGGATTGAAATAATACAGGCGGTAATGACCGCAGAAAGGACAGGGATAATTTTATGGTCGTAAACAGAGAAGAAAAAAGCAATAAAAAGAAAGGCAGGAAAGAGCCGGTGAAAATCGTTGTAAAGCCTGTTTATGTTGGGAAACAGGAAATGACAGAGGTATTTGGCAGCGTTGCACTCGAAAACATCAGACGGAAAATGAAAGAAGTATAGGAGAAATTGCAACGTAAATTCACCCAAACTTAGCTTGAAAGGTGGCAGGTAAAACGGTATAATTGATTTAACTGAATAGCGGAATGCCTTGTCACGGATGGAGGTATTATTTATGGCAGGGCAGACCAAAACAAAAACATACAATGCAGCCCTTTATTGCAGGTTATCAAGGGACGACGGGAACGTGCAGGAAAGTTCAAGCATACAGACGCAGAAGGAAATGCTCATGCGCTATGCAAGGGAGAACGGCATCAGCAATACATCATTCTATGTAGAAATGAAAATCGCTTAATTGATACAAAGGGCAAAAACAAAATATCGGGAAAACCGCAGAAATAAAGGGCTTTCGGCACACATAGAGTGGCCGGAAGCCCTTGTTGTTTTTCAGAAATTGGCTGGAGGGGAATGGAGCGAGTTTGGATTTGAACCCTCCGGCTTTGGATTTGAACCCTCCCCGTATGTCCAATTTGAACCCCCTCAAGACAAAATCAAAATGTATAAACGGTAATATGGCAGGTGTATTGCTTTGAAAACAGAAGGCTTTTTGTATATATGATCCCATAAGGTATTCCGTAATTCCATAGAACGTGCTGTTCCACTTTCAGAAAACTTCCCTGGTCTGCAACAGCAATAAAGGTGATAAATTCCCGGCTATACACAGGCATCTCTTCGCTTTTAGATTTCCTTAAAGCCATTTTAACATTTTGGTATCTTCAAAGTCAACGAAAACTCTGCTATAACATAAATTGTATTCTATGATTTTTCGATTTGGTGGAGCGGGGCAATAGATATTGTTAATTTCGTGAAATAATAGCAGATTTGGTGAACGGTTCCGGATTGGATATAAAAGCAGAGTAAAGAAATGCAGGGCGCTCACGTTTTGTGCATTAGCGTCCTGTTTTCCAGTATGGAGGAAAGTGGCATGAAAGTAAAAATAAAAATGAAAATACTCATAGATATTTTAATGGCGGTGGCACTGCTTCTGCTGATGGCGTATCAGGTGACGGGAGAAAAATTTCATGAATGGCTTGGTGTTTTCATTTTCCTGCTGTTTATCATACACAATGTTCTGAATATCCGCTGGTATGGGAATCTGTTTAAGGGGAAATATCAACTCTTGCGTACCATTCGGATATTGATAAACTTTGCCGTTTTTATTTCAATGCTCTGTCTTGCTTACAGCAGCATAGTAATGTCGCGTTATGTATTTGCCGCCCTTCCAATTAACGGCGGGATGGCACTGGCAAGAGTAATGCACCTTTCCGGTTCTTACTGGGGGTTTGTGCTGATGAGCGTCCATTTGGGGTTTCATTGGAGTATGGTAATAGGGATGCTCCGCAAATTAGGTAAAGGAAGAAATCTTACTGTGATTTCATGGGTGATGCGGTTTCTTGCTGTATTGATTGCCGGATACGGAGCATTTTGCTTCTGGCAGGCGGATATAGCTTCTTATCTGTTTCTAAAAGTGGAATTTGCATTTATTGATTATGAGAAAAATTCTATGCTGGTTCTTTTCCAGTATCTGTCAATGATGGGGCTATGGGTTTTTATCGCTTATTATACAGCGAAAGGGATAGAAAAATTTTCAAAAGTGAAAGGAGAAAAATAATGATGAAAGGTAAGATGTTTCCGAAGATTAGTGTTTTTCTAATAGCGATGATCATAATTTTTTCATTGGGAGCCTGTGGGAATAATCCGCAGGAAAGAGAAAATGCGGAAGTTGGCAATAAGACGAATGAAGATATGGCATCTGTCGTTGGTACTGACGAAAATATAGAAGTAACGGATATGATGGCAGTGCCGCCGGAAAATTCTGTCGGACAAAATTTTGTCCTGATTACGGGTGGAACTTTTGAGATGGGAAGCCCGGAGACAGAGGCTTGGCGGTTAGAGGACGAAGCCCGGCATACTGTAGCGGTCAGCGATTTCTATATGAGCATTTATGAGGTAACACAGGCAGAGTATGCAGAAGTAATGGGGGATAACCCCAGCAGCTTTTCAGGAGAAGATCTTCCTGTTGAAATGGTCTCATGGATGGACGCAGTCAGATATTGTAATGCCCTCAGTGAAAAAGAAGGACTGACGCCTGCGTATACCGTGGAAGGACAGACAGTAACATGGAACCGTGCTGCAGACGGATACCGGCTGCCGACAGAGGCGGAGTGGGAATATGCCTGCCGTGCGGGGACAAACGCACCGTTTAATACGGAAACTTCAATCAGCGCCGAGGAAGCGAATTATTACGGGCATTATCCTTACGAGATTGAAGATAATTATTTTTCACAGGGTAATCTTTCAACAAAGCCGGGAGAATACCGTCAGACCACGGTTGCTGTAAACAGCTTTTCCCCGAATCCATGGGGATTATATAATATGCACGGCAATGTGGGCGAATGGGTGTGGGATTATTACGGAGCCTATGAAACCGGCACCCAGACCGATCCTACAGGAGCAGAAACAGGTACACTCCGGGTATACCGTGGAGGCGGCTGGAATGATTTTGCAAAAAATATACGGAGCGCTTACCGTGCGGCAATGGCCGAGGATAATGGAAGTTTCAATATAGGCATCCGGCTGGTGAGAAATGCTGCGGACATAAGCGGCAGTATTGTCAGCGCGGGTACGCAGAGCGTGGATAGTGCGGACGGCAAGGTATTGATTGCATTTTTCTCATGGGGAGGAAACACGAAAGGGATAGCCGAGGAAATCCAGGCACAGACAGGGGCAGATTTATTTGAGATTGAATTGGTAAATCCTTATTCCAGTGATTATAACACAGTATTGGATGAAGCACAGCGGGATCAGAATGCACAGGCACGTCCGGAGCTTGCCGTCCATGTGGAAAATATGGAAGACTATGATACGATTATTTTAGGTTTTGCTGGTGGTATAATAGGACTAAATTAAGAGAAACCCAATAAAATCAAGGGTTTG
>CAMWMM010000551.1 GCA_947175285.1 uncultured Lachnospiraceae bacterium | reverse complement strand
TACTATTGCAGAGCTACGATCCTGCTCTGAAGAATATATTGAGAGTATGCCTTCGGCAATATTACCCAGTGTAAAAGCGGTGTTGGCAAAATATCAAATCTAAATATCTATAATTGAGACAAAAAATTTGACAGGCAATAATTTGAATATCATTGCCTGCCAAATAAATGTAGAAAACATATGCTTCTTCTGTCAGTCAGAATCATGCCACTCTCTCAAAACGAGTCCAAGCATAACTTTCGCAAATTTACTATTATACCTCAAGCCGCCTTGCTATATTTTCATATATTGCCATGTTTCTCTTATAAAATTGAGATAAATCGTATCTTGCTAATGTTTGCAGATCTTGAATTGCTTCCTCAAACATGGATATAAAATTGCGCCTATCATTTAATCCCATATTTCCTGTCCCTTTAGGCAAAGATGTAAGACCGCCACCCTTATCCACATTGCAATGTGCCCCTAATGCCCGCATTTCAACAGTGCTTGCACTTGACGGATTAATGTCATTGATGGCTATTTTCTGCTCAAATTCTTTACCATTTTCATCTACTCCTTTAGCAACAACTACAGGATTATCTTCTGTTGATTCGTCAGCATACTTAATGTAAATTGAAAGCTGAAACCCATTGAGCGGCGCATGGACACACTGAAAAAGCACATTGAGCAGGCCGATATTTATTTCAAGTACAAAGGGAAAAAGCCGCTGACGGATGCGGATCGAATCCAATTCACGGCGGCGCGGAACTACCTCAAAAGCGTGATGAACGGCAGAACTACAATCCCAGCAAAGGCATGGAAAACGGAATGCAACAAGCTAACTATCCAGCGGAAAGAACTCAATCAGCGGTATCTCGCACTCAAAGCCGAGGTAAAGGGAGCCGAGCAAATCCGCAGGAGCATTTACAGAATTTTGCGGCAGGAACAGTGGGAACAGACCCCACACAGGGCGCAAGACGTTGAGTTGTAAAATGACGAACCGGCGAGCGGATATACCGTCCGCCGGTGTTTATACCTTGACGTGAGACCGCACCACTCTTTGCTTATATCACGATTTGTTCAGTTCATGACGTTCCAAACCAACCACGCGTCCATTGGAATCATACCCAAGAATTATCTGATAACGAATATTCTCGAATTCGTAGATATCAATGTCTGGCTAGCTTTCAACTAACTCTGGAGGTCCCCAGCTATCGTTGATGTTATCTCGATACTGCCCCACCATTCTACGCTGTAGTTCAAAAGATATCAGGAGCATGTTGCTTACCACTCCCATTTCAGTGGCTTTTTGTATTTTGATGTAGAAGCGACTTGCTGCTATCCTAATGTTGACAAAATGATCTCTTATCAAAAATTTACGTCCAAGGGCTATTACTATGCCTTGTTGATGAAAAACCGCAAGGATTACCCCACTCATGAAGATGATATGTTTTCGGGCAGTACGCACCAGTATCTCTATATACTGTAAATGTCGAACATGCAGCTCTCGAACCAAGACCAAGTAAGTTGCAATTACTGTCCGTTATACAAAATAGGCAGTTGCCAAGTGAGTAATCGCAATCACTACCTGCAAAATTTACTATCGCCTTTGGTGAGGTTTTTGAATAATGGTAGTGATCAGTAGCTGGACCATTAAATCTGTTACAATGTACGGTATCTCCAACAGAGTATTTTTTTGTTCCATGATCAGGAGGATAAAAATCTTGCCCACCACTACGCATCTCTTGATACATTTCGGCTTCTTTCTTGTCCATTAAATCCATCAAGTCGCCAAAATTTAATTCGACCACGATGGCAGTATCAGATTTTGCTTGAATATTATCGCTAAAAGTAGCAATTTGACTGTCCTTAGTGGTTGCTTCTATCGGAGAATTACTAACATATGCATTATCAATAACGCCGCTAACGTTTAATACTCCACGTGCCATCGCGGGATTAAGATCAATAAGGGCATTCTCATCAAATGTATATACTACTCCATTTATACCAATTTCACCTGCTTGTACTCTAGCAATCCGATACATATGATCGGTTTCCATTACCCAACCATATGTTGTGAATAGTTCAGTAATAAATTCCTCGGAATAGCCTTCGTCAACAAAATCTTCCATAGTAAAATCTGCTTTTAGAATGGAATAAACAGGAATTCCCTGAAATTCTTCTGCGCTGGCATAGGTCTTCAAACTTAATATACTCAGCAGCATGACAAAAAGTAAAGCCACAGATATGACCTTTTTAGTGTTGGCCTTTAATAATGTTTTAACCATAAAAATATCCTTTCAAAATAATCATAACACCTTAACATCAGTGTCTGTTTACATACATCTTCCATAGGTATAATCAACCATTGAATTCTTTGTGGTCACCAAACAATCATAGGCAATCACTTCCTTTCGTAGATTCATAATACATATGCGAAATATTTCCACCTGTTTGTTCAATAAGTACTATTATGTATTTACTGAAAATTGGATTAATGGTGGAATACCGGCTTCGGGCAACAAAAATATAATAATTGTACTAATCACTTGAAGTATAGCAATAAACATAAGCAGATACTTTATTCCATGCTTAAACTTTGAAAAAGGCAACAACATCCATCCAGACATCAAAATACATATGATGGAAACAATAGCACAAATTCCAAATGCAATATATACATTAATTTGAGCGATTTTCTCCAATAATCCTGTCAAATACAATATTATATGAACCGCTTGTAGCGCCCCTGTCACAATATATATTCTTTTACTATTTTCAGATTTAAAGGAATCGCGTCTTAACAAAATAAGTAATCCGATTATCACTAAAACAAGTAAAATTCCAATTCCTACGGAGACAGTAAAATTCATGATCTCACACCTCTCATCCAAAACTAAAGCCAAATATTAGATGCATTTTTCAGTCCATTGACAACCATCACAAGTATATTAAGGTCAAACCCCATTATTCAAACCATCGGACTCACCTCCATATTACAATAGAGACATCTTGCACAACTACCTATATTCTAATAATTTTTCCAAATAATTCAATATACCTTGCAGAATGTGTCCCTTTTTTGCAGAAAATGACCATCCAAATAAAATTATCCCCTTGAATCAAACCTAAATTCAATTCAAGAGGACTTATCTCTATCGGCTTTTTCCGCTCTTTACAGGCACATTCTTTGTTGTATTATCCTTAATCATTGCTTTCTCTGCTTGCTGCTGATGTGTCTCAAAAGCCTCCGCCCCATACTGGAACTCCGGCTCTGCCACCCTTGCAAGTCCACCATAAAGGCATCCCTGTTCTGGATATACTCCACAAGACCATATGCGTTGTTGTGGTATGCCTGTGTCTGATCCTTATCCTCCATATGGTTTATGGTGC
>CAMWMM010000550.1 GCA_947175285.1 uncultured Lachnospiraceae bacterium | reverse complement strand
GATTACTTTTGGTGGGAAATTTTTAACAGGATTTGTTGGATTTTCTTCAGATGAATGTTCTGTTAATATTCTCCATAGTATTTTTTTAGAATTCATATCACTGAGAAATAAAATAGCAGCATATTTGACCAAATTAATTTGTTCAGAAAAGATTAGTTTGTATACGGCTTCGGTAGTTGCCATAAAAAAGATTTGTAATATAAATCCGGAGTTTTTTATCAATGGTACGATTACCCGTCTGCTTGAAAATAAAACAATATTATCTGATATCGCAATTTCGGAAATTTTGTGTACCATAGCCCAAAATTCGGGGAGCACATACAATGCAGATCAATATTTAAAAGGCATTTATCGCAAAGAAAAGGATATGCATTACTACATAATAATATTGTCAATGTGTAGGACACTTGCGTTGAAACGGGAAAAAATTGGAAAGCTGATACGTCCTGCTTTATTAGAGTTGACAGAGCAGGCGTGTATGAAGATTATCTTAAAAGATTTTAGACCTGATCTGCCCGAGGAAGAAGATTTTGTTAGTAATATTGGCATATTTTATAATATCGGGAACCGTTATGCAGAGTACTATATGGCAATTGTCTTAGAATTGTATGGTATGCTTGAAAAAGTGAAAAGGACCGACCCTCGCAGAGATTTTATACACCTGATATTTTTTCTGTTTATTAATGAAGATTACAATGAGAGCTGTCTCAATACCACAAAACCTGAAAAATTTAAAGATATGATATTTATTAGACTGGTATTGCGGGAGGAAGAAATCTCAGATAAACTGATTTTTCTTTGGGCAGAACTGCTGAAAGACCGTTGCTTTTCTTCTGCTGCCAAGCATTGTTTGGACCACTATCTATGTGCCAGGGACAAAAACAATCTGGATGAAATAGAGTATAAAAGAATAGAGCTGTTCTTTAGGAAGCTGTATCGGACGGCAAGGATACAGAGTACAGTGGCTTTGTTTTTAAAAAACATGGCAACACGCCCCAGAAACTGCAATAGGATAGCACGCAGAATATATGAAAAAATAGGAGGAAGTAGATTATGAGTAATAATCCGATAACAAAAAGTGAAGCTTTAAAGATTGGTTTTCGGTCTTTACCAGATATTCCAAGTGATGCTGCATTAGTTCTTTATCCCCATAATGCCAAGAGTTCCTGCCGTGTATATATGTTAGATGATATTGTTGATAAGAAGCAGATTAAAAAAGAACATTTTGATCGGTTGGCACATGTGTCTTTTCAACAGTTTCAGTTTCCTTATGCTCTGCGCGTTCCTTTTGCTGAGGGTGCAGGACGGTATTGCACCATTAACTATAATATTACAGTTTCCGTGAAACGGGATTCTGAGTCGGTTAAGAAGATTATCCAAAATAATATAACAGATATATCTGAACCAATTATTAATCTGTTAAATGGAGATGCGTTACAGTTGGAGGGAAGTTATTCCTGTAAGAGATATCAGGAGTTAGAAACGGCGCTGTTTCGTAAGATTAATGATGTGGTTTCACAGATTAGTTATCTAAAAATAGGGATTAGTCAGACTTCTGTTGAACGGGATGTGGTATCAAACAAGATCATAGAAGATCATGTTGCGCATGAGCTTGAGAGAGCCAGGTTAATGGCTGAAGAGGAAAAATTGAAAATTCAGCAGGAAGAGGCGAAGATTCGCAAAAAAGAAGCCGACATAGCAAGAATAAAGGCAGAGAATTATGCTGATCTTGCGCAAATAAGGCGGCAACAGGAAATGGAAGAAAAAGATCATGAAATTAAGAAAAAAATAAAGGACTTGGAAGCAGAGAAAGATTATGATGTAAAGCGTATAGAAAGAGTGGCTGTTGTTGCAGAAAAGGATAAAAAGCTGCGCGAGGATTATACCATTGAGGAACTGGCTGCTGTGGATGATAAATTTGCAAAATTTGCGCAATTGCAGCAGGAAAAAATTGATCGGGAAAGAGATAATGCATCAAAGAATTTTGACTATTATATGAAGATCATTGAAGAAATAAAAAGCAGTGAAATGGATGATTCGTTTAAAGATGAATTAATGAGAAAAATGTTTAGTGAATCGTCAACACTTAAGATTTCCCAGCAGAGCAATCATGAGATCCCAGAGTATAATGACCATCATAATAGAAATGATAATCAAAATGAAATTGAGTATGATTATGATGGTGATGTTCGTGAGATGGGAGAAGATACTGTTAAATAGTACTAGTACTCCATCCGGTCAGAAATTAGAATTGTGAACCGCCTGTTTCGCACCATTGCGTCGAAATTTTGCCTAGCACTGGCACGAACCATGCAACTCACAACTCCAATTTCTGTCTGGATGGAGAGTACATACGACCTGACCACCGACTCTGTCAGTGGTTTGGATAAGCCCCTCTAGGGCTTTTTTCGGTTCCGCCTATAGACAGTATCTAAGCAACTCTTTTTGAAAAACCCAGAGATCATTGCGAAGATCTTGAATGAAGCTGGATTTGTCGTGACACCCTTCATGCCTACCAAATGACAAAACGCTGTAATGAGAAACGCGTCATGGCAGAGGCAGTGATGTGGGGAGAGCGCGTCGCAAGGCTGAATGATATCCGCAGAATACCATCGCAAAATTAAAGGAGTACTATTTATACATAAGTCCACTATGAAATCTATACAGCTTGGGTTTTCCATTTCAAATTGTTCAAACTCCTCCTTGTCTTTCAGGGAGAGTCGTTTTGTTCTATTCCACTTTTCATAAAATTGATCATATCCTCTGACGGGATTTTTGCACACACATCAAGAATGACGCCTGCCTCGTCCGCATAGATTGTCAGAATCAAGATTTCCTGTGTCTCACACAGAAAAGTTTGATTGACTGGAACTTTTGCCAGTTTGCTATATCGTTTACCGCGTCCCTAGATGCTTCCATTTCTATTATATTATACGTCCATTTCCCGACTCCACCAATGTCTAATTATTTCTTAACACTCATTAATCATCTTATGAGGAAAATGCATTTCATGAAATGAAATCGTATTATGATAGAAGTTTTAGCTTTTTCCTTTATACAATTTGTGTGAAAAATTAGTGCTGTTTACGTCTACAATAAACGATATTGTACCAAAAACAGATAGGGGTGAACAATAATCATATAGATTGTATTCTATATATTCTTGTTTATATTATATTTTAGTTACTATTCACGGGGCAGTTGAATGAATAAGCAGACGTTGTGTAGGAGATCATAACATTTTTAAGCCCTGGCCAGTTGACCAAGGCTTAAAAATCTATGATTGTTAAATGTTTTTGAGGTAAACAAAAGGGATCGTTTTTCTATTAAAAGCTTCCTGTATAATTTAAAGTGTAAAGGGAGTTGACTAAAGGAAATACCTC
>CAMWMM010000549.1 GCA_947175285.1 uncultured Lachnospiraceae bacterium | reverse complement strand
GTCAGTCTTTAACTTTCTTTCCTCTGCAAGACTCCGCATTGTAAGAATCGGAACAGCAAATAAGAATAAGAAAACAACCCCCTGTAACACATAAGAAATATTCGGATAACCGTTTAATATATTATAAAAAGTAAAATAGATTCCCATCATCAAAAGCATTGCTGCAAAAAAAAGCCATCCGATAAAAGAATTAAAAAATGATTTTACTTCTCTTTTATAAATCGCTGTCATCACTTTCCTCCTCTTCTGATGTCCCCGTCAACTGCAGGAAAATATCTTCCAATGATTTTTCAATCTTTTTCATGGATAAAACCGGCATATCCGCATTTGTAAGCGCAACGGACAATTCTTTCCTGATATCCGCATTGTCTTTGGTTATTACTTTCAGTGTAATGCCGTTTTCTTCCACAGCTTCCTCTAATGTATACGACTGCACCAGCTCTATTTTTGCAAGAACCTCTTCTGCCTTTTCTTTTGTTCCAAGTGCCGTTATTTCAATCTCCGTAGATTTGCCCATCAATTTCTGCAAACCCTCCGGAGAATCACTCGCAACAAGAGCGCCATTTGCAATAATTAAAATATGGTCGCATATCGTACTGATTTCGGACAAAATATGCGAACTTAACAAAATCGTATGCTGCTTAGAAAGATTCCTAATCAAAGCACGGATTTCCATAATCTGCTTCGGGTCTAAGCCGACCATCGGCTCATCTAAAATAATAACCTCCGGATATCCTATGACAGCCCCGGCCAGACCTATTCTCTGCTTATAGCCTTTGGATAAATTTTTAATCAGACGCATTTTTACATCGTCAATTCCAACCATTTTCATCAATTTCTGAAGCTGTTCATCGCGCTCCCCTTTCGGCACTTTTTTCAGTTCCGCAACAAAACGCAGATATTCAAGCACAGTCATATCCGGATAAAGCGGCGGGATTTCCGGCAGGTATCCGATACATTTCTTTGCCTGTTCCGGCTGCGTGGACATATCATATCCATTTATTGTTACCGTACCGGATGTCGCTGCCAGATATCCGGTCATCATATTCATCGTGGTTGTCTTTCCGGCACCGTTTGGTCCTAAAAAACCATATATCTGCCCTTTTTCCACTTCAAAAGAAAGGTTATTAACAGCTATGTAATTTCCGTATTTTTTTGTCAGATTTTCTACTTTTATCAAGGGGATGGTCTCCTTTCCGACATTTTTTTACATTTAAAATTATAGTTTTAGAACACACGATACCAATTATATCATATTATAATATCAAAATCATTATGAATCTTTTAAAAATAAAAGGAAGGATATTTATGAAAATAAAAGATTGTAATTTTAAGGAAGATTTTGATAGATTCCCGGTCGCTATGGCATATGTGCCATGGCAGCGCTTGACAAATATCTATGAAGATTTGGATGAAGCGCTCTTAAACGGAACTATCTTTCCGGAATTAAACAAACCGTTCACAGGAAGGAGATGCTGTAAATGATGAATAATTTTCGCGGTGAGCGTGAAAAACTGCTCCACCAAATAGACCTTATGGGTTTCGTTATTGTGGAAATGAACCTGTACCTTGACACACATCCGGATGATGTGGAAGCTGTCGAATATCTCAAACACTACACCCATATGAAAAATAATGCAATGCGCGAATATGCTTCTAAATTTGAGCCGTTGACCATTGAGACGGCAAGCGCATCTCCGAAAAAAGAATGGATTTGGGCAACATCACCTATGCCTTGGGAAGGAGGCTGCAACTAATGTGGAATTATGAAAGAAGATTAGAGTTTCCCGTAAATATTAAAAATCCCAGCGCTATGCTTGCGCAGGCCATTATCAGCCAGTACGGCGGCCCGGACGGTGAAATGGGCGCTTCCATGCGCTATTTGTCACAGCGTTATGCCTGCCCTTACAGAGAAGTATCGTCTGTGCTTACGGATATCGGCACAGAAGAACTCGGACACTTGGAAATCGTTGCAACTATCGTACACCAGCTTACGAAAAACCTGTCTATGGAAGAAATCGAAAAATCCGGCTTCGCTAACTACTATGTGGATCATACAATCGGCGTTTGGCCGCAGGCTGCCAGCGGAATGCCGTTTAGTGCAGCACAGTTCCAGTCAACAGGCGATATTATCACTGATTTGACGGAGGATATGGCGGCGGAACAGAAAGCTCGTACCACTTATGACAATATTTTACGTCTTGTACGTGACGATCCGGATGTCTGTGAACCGATTAAGTTCTTAAGAGCAAGGGAAGTTGTGCATTTCCAGAGGTTTGGGGAAGCTTTAAGAATCGTTCAGGACAGATTGAATGAGAAGAACTTCTATGCGTTTAATCCCGGATTTGATTGTAACCCGATGAAAGAACCAAGATAATAACTATTTCAATAAAATAATGAACGGGGGAAACGGCTCGCCGCTTCCCTTGTTTACGTTAGAGGCTGCTCCGCGCTGTTACATACAACATAAAGCCTGCCGTTTGCCTCGCCACCAAAACCCGAAAATTCCACATTTTCTTCAACGACCTCGCCACCCAATTCCTTCAAAAGCTCTTCATCCTCAACCCATACCGGAAAAAGTGCGCCGGTATCAAGCATAACTTCAAGGTCATAGAACTCATTCAAAATACCCCACTGTCCCCATCGGAGCAAGATTATCCGGTGTTGTATATGTTGCATGAATGTTTCTGTCTTTAATTTGCATTCTAAGCAAATCAGCACTGGACATTCCAATATAGCTTACAATTGCTGATTTTACATTTGCGCCATCTTCCCAGTCAATATCAGTAAGTCCTACCCATTGATCAGGATATTTTTTGGCTATTTGCTCCCATGTTAATCGCTCTCCCATAAAGTAGCCCCCATGACAAAATATAAATAATGTCTCTATTCAGAAATGCCACTATGTTTTCCTTGGTTTTTGCAGAAATATTCAAAGGAATTATCAAATCTTTGAATGTATTCTTCTATTATGCTCTTTCCCACTGATCTGCTGGCATGTACCAAAATAACATTTTTGCTTGTTACATGTGAACTATCTTTATCAGTAAAAATATATGCTCCTAATATTGCAATTTCATTATCTACCAAAATACAAAAATCTGATAAAATATCTGGGAAACGCGCAATTTTTATTTTCTTTATATGAGGATCTTCTTTCCAGCGTCGAGCAATATTTTTCATTTCTTCCCAAAATATTTCACAATCGTCTGCAAAATCTCTTATCAACAAAAAACATTCCTCTATTTCACTGTCAGAAGCAACCAAAGTATCTCTTACAAAAGGTTGAATCAAATTTGTTGATAATGCAAAGATTCTTAACTTTTTTATTTTTCTTTTTGAACCAATGGCCATTTTTATTGCGTCCGATAGATTATCTATTTCTATTAT
>CAMWMM010000548.1 GCA_947175285.1 uncultured Lachnospiraceae bacterium | reverse complement strand
GGATAAACAGCGCCAAAGCTACTATAATTATTATTCCTCGAAAAAATGGGGACGCTCTGACAGCTATGATTTGTCTATTAACAGCGGAATTTTAGGCGAAGACGGTACGGTGAAGCTGTTAATTCAGTATATTGAGGATTTTGAGGCGAACGGGCAGAAGTAACAGATAAAATAGCGTAAAACAGGCAGGATGAGGTTTCCGGAAAGAAATCTTATCCTGTTTTTTATTGTGACTTTTTTAGAGATAAAATAGAGACTGGCTTGCTAAAATAATGTGAAAACTAGAGTTTTCACAGTTTGAGAGAAGGCGAGGAGATTAATATGCAAATGAAAAGAAATTGTGTAGTAGTAGGAATTGTGGCAATTATGCTGGTGACGGCAACAGGATGTGGCAACGAGAAAGAGGCGGACATGACTATTAAAAGCGAAGCCGTAACAGTTCTTGTAGATGAGAATACCGACAAGGATAATAGTGCAGAACAAGAGCGCAGTGATGAGATGCAAAATGACACATCCGAAAGCTTAAATACGGATAACGCGGCAGACAGCAACGACGACAATATAAAAGCGGAGAATAATGCGAATTATACAATGGAGAACATTGGCGGAAAAGTAACAAGTATTGCGCAGGATAGTTTTGTCATCAGCCGGGTAATTGTAGATGAAAATGGTATGATTCTTGTGATGCCTGGGGAAGGCGGACCGGATGAGGTGCTGACAACGATTCAGTGTACGGACTCGACGGTATATGAACACTGGACGATTCAGGGCGGCGGAGCCGGTATCGAGAAAAAAGAAGCCGCTTTTTCCGATATAAAAGAAGGAAGCGGCTTGGAAGCGGAAGGATATTTTGAAGGAGAAGAGTTTATTGCTAATAAAGTTCTCATTGAGGTATATCAATAAGCCTATATTTGTCACTCTTTCCTTTTTTCGCGCAGTTTAACCTTATCCGCAGCATAGCGCCTGCGTTCGTCTTCGAGTGCGGCATAGTGTTTCTTGGTTGTGTTGACGTCTTTGTGTCCGAGAACATCAGCGACCAGATAGATATCTCCGGTTTCGCGGTATAGGGAAGTGCCGTATGTACTGCGCAGTTTATGCGGCGTAATTTTCTTTAATCCGGTTACGGTAGAAGAGTATTTTTTTACCATATTCTCTACGGAACGCACACAGATACGGCGGTTCTGCATAGAAAGGAAAAGAGCATGTTCATGACCTGTCTGGGGGATAATATGATGTCTTTCCTCCAGATAGTCCTGTAACGCTTCTTCCACTTCCTCCCCGAAATAAATAACTGCTTCATAACCGCCTTTACGGCGTATTTTAATGCCGTTATTTTTAAAATCAATATCTTCTAAGTCCAGACCGACACATTCCGATACACGGATACCGGTGCCAAGTAAGAGCGTAAGCAGGGCAACATCCCTTGTTTTTGTTACCTGATGGTAACGTTTCTGCGCTTTTGTAAGTTCTGCGCCGTCTTCAACCTGATCTAACAAAATCGCTACTTCGTCGGCATCTAAGCGGACAATTTCTTTTTCATGCAGCTTAGGAAGCGGTACAAGAGCAGCGGGGTTTTTCTCAATGAGTTCCGCTTCAAAAAAATAGGAATAAAAACTTCTCAAAGACGCCAGTTTGCGTTTTTTACCCCGTTCATCGTTTGTATATTGTTTTCCGTCTTTTTCGTAATAGGATAAATATTCTACATATTCTTCAATGTCTTCTCTTGTCAGCTTATCCAATAGAGAAAGCGGAAATTCGGTTATTTCCATTTTAGCGCAGTAAGGATTTTTATCATGCAGATATTCAAAGAAGACGCGTAAATCGTATGCGTAGGCAAGTCTTGTACGGGATGAGGTATATTCCGTAATACCGCGGAAAAACTGCTTGCAAAAGCCCGGAAGCGTTTCCATAACAGCGCGCATTTTTTCTACATTGTGGACATTCTGTTGGTCATGATAATTGGTGTTGTTTTTGGTGTTCATCTCTAGTAACTAATTTGGATACTAGGGAAATTATTCGCGTTAAATCAAATTCTAACGAATAGTTGCGTATAAGTCGTTACGTGGTGTTATACAGGCACAATATATAGGCTACAAATAAAGCAACTAACTATTCGTTAAACAAGCGTTTTGCGCATAGTTCCCTATAACCAATTCTACTCCTTTATATATTTTTTTCATCCAACAGGCGGTTTGCATACCAATTCAGCTTTTCACAAGGTTCATACTTGGTTTTATAGCCGATTCCATTGATAACAATAAACGGATTATATGCCATAACTTTCATTTGTGTACCATCAGACATCGTTAATGTAAACGTGACTGCCTGACCGACATAATTATGGTATGACTGATTTCTGTTATAGATAACGACTTCATTCAAATCCGCAACAAGTTCTGACACATCAGTAATTACAATTGTTTCATCAGGTGGCTCTAAAAGAACCGTTGCCGACACGATATCTGATGATTTTAGACTTTTAAACGGTTTTCGCCCAATAAAATGAATGCCGACAATATATATCACAGCCGCCACACAGATTATCATCATTATGAAACGTTTTTTCTTCTTAACCGCCTCAATCATTTTATTTCTCCCGATAGTCTTCGGAACTGTTGTATTTTGTCACATACCTTCGATAATAATCATCTCCGGATTGCTGTGCAATTTTATTATTCGAACGATCTTTTCCGGACATAACATGCTGATAATTATTATGAAAATCCCGGACAGAATTCATACTATTCGTTTTTTCTTTATTTTTTTTAATCTTTCTGAAGCTGTATGCATACATAAATATAACAAAAATAAGGAGCAAAATGCCAACTTTTATAATTCCGTTCATTTATTTTGTATCCTTTCTTATATCTCTATTTCTGCCGCTATCACATCATCAATCGATTCTATACCATCAACATTTGTTGTTATCCAAAAATAATATTTTGTTCCGTTTATTTCATTTATCAGAATGACATCATCCACCTTCTCTGAATTAATCGTCATCGAAAAAATATTTTCATCAGTAGATATGCCCCATGCAGGTGCACTAAACACTTTTTCGTCCCACCATTTGACCCCGCGACACATTGTACTTGCAATATCTGCTCTAATTGTCTCCTCTGCCGAACATATGTCAATCGATACATGTACATACGTTCTTCCGAGGCAATAATACAAATCATCCTGCTTTAAAAGTTTAAATTCAACAACATTTTTTTCATTTTCTTTAAAATAAACAAATATGTATTCTCCTGCCTGTATATGATAAATTTCTTCCAAATTACTAAAAGTAACGGCATCTCTTGTGTCAGAATCCCATTTTTGTGCATTTTCACAAGCACTTTCTATGTCATTGTATCCTTTATCTCCAATACCATTTGAATAGTAACCGTT
>CAMWMM010000547.1 GCA_947175285.1 uncultured Lachnospiraceae bacterium | reverse complement strand
GTGTAGGCGCGCTCTGTATCGGACAAAAGGGATTCGTTTCCTGTACGCCCGCCGGTATCATACAGTTGTTAAAGCGATCCGGCGTTGAAATTGCGGGAAAAGAGTGTGTTGTTATCGGCAGAAGCAATATTGTCGGAAAACCGATGGCGCTTCTTTTGCTTCGGGAGAACGGCACTGTTACCGTAACACATTCCAAAACAAAGAATTTGAAAGAAGTAACAAAAAGAGCTGATATTCTTATCGTGGCAGTCGGAAAGCCTAAAATGATAACAAAAGAATATGTCAAAGAGGGTGCGGTTGTCATAGATGTAGGAATTCATAGAAATGAAAATAATAAGTTGTGCGGCGATGTAGATTATGATGATGTCGCTCCTGTCTGCAGCGCAATCACACCGGTTCCGGGCGGAGTCGGACCTATGACGATTGCCATGTTAATGCAAAATGTTGTGGAGTCGGCTGCTTTAGAGAATTAGAGAGGAAGCTGCTTATGAAATGCCCAAACTGCGGGGAAGAAATGAAAGACGGACAACTGATTTGTGAATCTTGTGGGAATGAAATTCAGATTGTGCCTGATTTTGAACCGGAAATTGAAAACAGTATCACGGAAACACTTTCCACGCTGGTTGCGCCGGAGGAAGAAATACGGCAGGAAGAAGCCGGCGAACCGGAAGAAAGTGAAAATCTTGATATTATAGAAGAAGATGATGATGAAGAGGAACGTCTGAATAAAGGGCGCCGTATTGGTGTGATGATGACGATTATCACTGTATTTTTCGTTGCGCTATGTTCTTTTCTGCTTTATTTTCATCATATACATACTTTCGATTATCAGATTGACAAAGCAAAGGAGTATGCGGAAGAGGGAGATTATGAACAGGCAATTATCTATCTGAATACTGCTTATCAGACGGATGATACACAGTCCCAGCCTTTGTTTTTAAAAGCGGATTATTATTATCTTATGCAGGATGATGAGTCTGCTCTGCAGGCGTTAAGGCTTGTGATTGATAAAGGAATCTATCCGTATGAGGATGTAGAAGATGCCTATGATAAAATGATTGCAATATATGCAAAAGAAGCCCGTTATGAAGAGATTAACGATCTTTTGCTCTCCTGCAGGGAAGATTCGATTGTTAATATGTTTCAGGGATATATGGCGAATGAGCCCGATTTCAGTTATGTTGAGGGTGACTATGCGGAGGTTATTCCGTTAAAATTAAGTTCCAATACATCCGGTAATATTTATTACACAATGGACGGCTCTATGCCGGATGAATCCAGCCCGGTTTATACGGCGCCGCTTTTTCTGGAAAGCGGAGAATATCAAATCAGCGCTTTTTTTGTCAATGATTATGGAATTAAGAGCGATATTGTGAGTAAAACCTACCACATCAGTCTGGAGGTGCCCAATGCGCCGGAAGTTGTTTTATACAGCGGAGAATATACGGAGCCTATGATGATTTCCGTAAGCGGACAGGAAGGCTGCTCCATTTTCTATACAACCGATGAATCACAGCCGACTAAGGATTCCGTTCCTTATACCGGTCCGATTCCGATGCCGCTTGGCACAACGAATTTTAAATTTGTCAATATCAGCGAAGCAGGTGTATCAAGTGATGTGACGATGCGTACTTACACTCTTGTCCTAAATGGAGCAATGTCTACGGATACGGCAGTGGAAACGCTGATAAACAGGCTTGTGGAAACGGGATATTTACTGGATGCAGGCGGTAAAACGACACTGCAAAGCGGTACTTACAGCTATCAGTTCAGTTCCGTTTTACAGATAGAGGGAGAAGCTTATTTTACCATCAATGAATATTATGATGGCGGAACCGGCGTTTTAAGCCGGACGGATAAGGTTTTTCTGGTACAGGCTTATACAGGCACGGCGGCAAGGCTTGGATATAATGAAAACGGCAAATTTGCCGCGTCGAATCTGCCGCAGTATTGATTTAACAAAAATGATTGGAGGATAGAAGAAATGTATAAAATTTTAGAGGCAAAAGAACTGGCGGCCATTATTTATCTGATGGTAGTGGAGGCTGGCCGTGTGGCAAAATCCTGTCAGCCGGGACAGTTCATTATTGTCAGAATGGATGAGGATGGAGAGAGGATTCCGCTTACCATTTGTGATTATGACAGGCAGAAAGGAACGATTACGATTGTTTTTCAGGTTGTCGGCGCGGCAACCCGGATGATGGCGGAATTAAAAGCCGGAGATGCTTTTCACGATTTTGTGGGACCGCTTGGATGCCCGTCTGAGTTTGTAAATGAAAAGTTAGACAGTCTGAAAGCGAAGAAGATGCTTTTTGTAGCGGGCGGTGTCGGAACGGCGCCGGTATATCCGCAGGTGAAATGGCTGCATGAGCGTGGCATTCAGGCGGATGTTATCGTAGGAGCCAAAACAAAAGATTTATTGATTCTGGAAAAAGAAATGGAGTCAGTTGCAGGAAATCTCTATGTGACAACGGATGACGGTTCTTATGGAAGAAGCGGTATGGTAACACAGACCATTAAAGATCTTGTGGAGGAAGGAAAACACTATGACGTCTGTATTGCTATCGGACCGATGATTATGATGAAATTTGTCTGCAAGATGACAGAAGAGTTACATATTCCGACGATTGTAAGCTTAAATCCGATTATGGTGGATGGTACGGGAATGTGCGGCGCCTGCCGTGTTACCGTAGACGGCGAAGTGAAGTTTGCCTGCGTGGACGGACCTGAATTTGACGGACATAAAGTGGATTTTGATCAGGCAATGAAACGTCAGCAGATATATAAGACAGAAGAGGGAAGAGCATTTTTAAAGGCAAAAGAAGGCGATACCCATCATGGCGGATGCGGAAATTGCGCAGACTAAGAAAGGAGTCAGAATATCATGATAGATGTATTAAAGAAAGTGCCTGTCAGGGAGCAGGATGCCAAAGTACGCGCAACTAATTTTGAAGAAGTGTGCCTTGGCTATAATAAAGAAGAGGCTATGAGCGAGGCTGAAAGATGCATTAACTGTAAGAATGCACAGTGTATCAAAGGCTGTCCGGTCTCTATTAATATTCCGGGCTTTATTGAAAAAGTAAAAGAGGGAGACATTGAAGCCGCATATCAGGTTATCAGTAAGGATTCCGCCCTGCCTGCAGTCTGCGGCCGTGTATGTCCGCAGGAGAGCCAGTGTGAGGGAAAATGTATCCGCGGTATCAAAGGCGAGCCGATTTCTATTGGAAAACTGGAGCGTTTCACGGCTGACTGGGCAAGAGAAAACGGGATAAAACCGGACGGTGCAAAAGAAAAGAAAAATAAGAAAGTAGCGGTTATCGGTTCAGGCCCTGCCGGTCTTACCTGTGCGGGCGACCTTGCCAAAATGGGATATGACGTGACAATTTTCGAGGCATTGCATGAAGC
>CAMWMM010000546.1 GCA_947175285.1 uncultured Lachnospiraceae bacterium | reverse complement strand
TGTCTTTCAGACATGGGAAGATCAGTATCTGTTTGAACTTTTATCAGGAAAAATTGCTCAGAAATTGAGCAGACAGTACCGCATTGATACTATTTCAAAGCTGCGATCCTGCTCTGAAGAATATATTGAGAGTATGCCTTCGGCTATATTGCCTAGTGTAAAAGCGGTGTTAGAGAGAAGAAATGAATAATCAAAGGGAACAGGTTTAACATCTCCTGTTCCCTTTGATACAATCCTACATTTGCACTTCATAAAACCTAAGGAATACACCACTATGAAATCTTAACACCCATCAACAACTGCGACAACGTATCTGCATTAGGATTAAACATTGCGTATTTCTCCTTAAACGAAACAATTGCTTTATACATCTTCTCGTTAAGATTTTCAGGAACCGTATCCGTTCCCCTTGCTTTTTGTTCTTTCAGAAAATCAGTTTTCGAAGTTGCCCGTGAGCTGATTTTGGATATTTTTTCCATTTCTTCACTGATAATTCCACGAGCATGTTGATTGGTTTTCTCCATTGTAACAAAGTCATCTACCGTTTTTGTATACGCTGCATCCAACGCACTTAACTCCTCGTCTTTTGTGAGTTTATGTGTCCCGTTTTCATCTGCTACATACATTTCCCGTGTCCCGTTCTCATAACCCTGCACAATTTCATCATACAATTCTGCATATGCCGCTACATAACTGTCTGCTCTATCAGTAACGCTTAAAACGCTACTTTTAACATTAGCAGCATCTTTATTCAACTGCGCTGCCTTTTTTGACATTTCATAGCCATAGTCTACAAAACTGATTTTTTCGTTCTTTAACTGTTCTCTCTGCTGAAGTATAGTATCAGAAGTTTCTTGTCTGTCCTTATGTATACTCTTACGGTAAGACTCCTGTCCTTCATTAGAAATAGAAAGTTTTACGGGCTGATCCGTCATACGCTTAACACCTGTCTGCATATTCTCTCTCTGATTTTTAGCATCATTCTGTGCAATAAGAGAAGATGTAACATTTATATTGTTAGAAATTTTCATACTTACACCTCAATTCCCATATTTGTATAATGACATGGACGGATAACTTCTGGTAAAGGTCAAAGAATTTGAGCCAACGGCATAATCATAATAATAATTAAAATCTTCTATGTCTATTAACTTACCTGTTGCCGGATCAATAATTACTGTTACAGCCTTAAAATCCTGCCACAAGTGATTCTCTTTATATGCACCAGAACATACACAATGAACACTGTAGAAATTGCTATCCGAGTAAAATGTCAACTCCAACGCCGCCCTGCTGCTGACCTTCATAGCAGGTCTGGTTGAGTTCATATAATATATAGCGGAAGGCGCATATACATCATCGCCCAAATATACATGAACATTGTCTCTGTCCGTTATGGATATGTTATATGACTGGGAACCTGCCGAATTAGAACTGCTACTAGAATATGAATAGCTAATATCAATCGGGTTTCCATTCACATAATATACGGAACCAGAACTGTTAGTCTGAAATACAATTCCTGCCGCACTACATATACCAATTATATTAGCAGAACTATCAGCCGCTAATTCATTTACCTTTTTGAAATTGACAGTATATGTTGATGTTGTGGAGTAAACATCATCTTCACTTAATACTGCAAAATAATATGTCCCCGGCATAATCAGCACATCATTACTACTATCCCCAACTGAATATATTGCAGCATTGCTTCCTGATTTATTAGCCAAAAGCAGCGAATAGCCATTAGATGATGATATGGAATAATTCATAATGTATGCTTTTGAAACAGATAACGCATAAAAATCAATATCAAGTGGACTGTCTATTACCCCTGTGTAGCTTGAACCTATTGAAACACTTGTTGCCGTTGATAAAGCATCATTTACTTCATAATTTGCATCCTGTGAGCTTTGGAAAAAAGCAAATGCAAATTGTCCTGTTCCCTCGTATCCATTTACCGCAAAATAATATATCCCCTGCTCCAGAACTTGAGCATAATATTCTGTTACTCCCAATCCTTCTGCAGCACTTCCGTCAACCAGATCCAAAGAATATGTTTCTGTATCTAATGAAAACAAGTACAAATCAGCATCCAATGTTTCAGCCATCTGCAAAAAGATAGTTACTTTGCTTTTTTCATTGACTGCAAAGCCATACCACCGATATTCTCCTTCGGTTTCTATGGCTCCCTGATAAACCATATCATTTTCGACAAGATATGCATAATCCGGGCTTGTATTGGATATATCATCGTTTTCACTGTAGGGCATAACACCATCAGATAACGATAACTGCCCTCCGGCATAGCTTCTGTCCGCAGCATTCAGTGCTATTTCTGTAACCTCTTCCAGAGGCACTTCCTCATCTGGTATTTGTAAAAACTCCATCTGCCCATTGTTTTCAGACAATACATTCTCTGGTATTGAATCCAATGTTGCGGCATTAGCAGTTATTCCGCTGGAAAGCGAAAACATCACTGCCAATGCTAAAATTCCTGATAAAAATCTTCTCTTTTTTGTAGCTTTCCCTCTCCCTTTTCACTTCCTCGTATTCCTTTAGGGCTTCAGGATCATTTTTCTTTAAATACTCAATTTCCTCTGCGGTAAGCTCCCCACCTGCTTGAAGTTTCGTATCAATGTCAGTAGATTTCTTACCTTCCCGTATGCTGTCTGCCTGTTCTTGGAATCTTTGCAGCTCACGTTCCTCTACTGTCAGATTTTCCTTATTGCCTTTACTTATGTCCTGCTTCTTTTGCTGCCATTTACTTTCTAATGACGCAAGGCTCACGCTGTTTCTTATAGTTCCAGCAATAATCAATACAATCACCTCCCTGTTTTAAATAGGTAATTCCGTTTACCCTAATTTTATGTATTTAAATATATATCGACTTAATTATAACAGAAATTAGTAGTCATCCAACCTTGTGAAAAATGACCTTATAATTACACAACTCTTTCATATACAGCCATTTATCGCACATATATCATAACAATTTTATCAATACCCTTTGCAGAAAGTGGACATTTCTTGCAGAAATCGACCAATAAACAACTAAAAATCCTCTTGACCTGATATCTTTACAGTTCAAGAGGATATGTTCTTTTACCTATTACATACATATTTATGCTTTCATATCAAAGGATGGCTTCTCGTCCAAATACTCCGGCAGTTCTTCCAGTTCTGATTCCTTACCATTCTTTAGGGAACGGTACTCATTAAAATAAATTCCGTAAAATTCCTTTTCTTTTTCCCGTTCAGCCGGAGTTCTTTCGCAAGCCCATCCATACCCCGATCCAAGATATGTCAGCACCTTTGTACCTTGATAATAAATGTCAGCACCATGTCCTCCGCTTGTCAAAATCGGGCAGACAAGTGTGCCACCTCCTGCTAGAGTAAACTTCTTTT
>CAMWMM010000545.1 GCA_947175285.1 uncultured Lachnospiraceae bacterium | reverse complement strand
TAGGGGAAGTCTGCGCTTTTTTGGCTATCCGGAAGGTTATGTTTCACAGTAAAGTTCTCCTCAACAGGAATCTCGTACTCATTTCCAATTATATTTAGTTTCTCATCTATCGTAAGTTCTTTTGACAACAAAGCTCCTAATAAACGATGTAATTCGTTTTGTTAATCACGTCCTGGAAGCTCTTTTGCCAGACCGATCATAACAATATTGAACAGGTCCTTCTTTCCCTTCCATACATAGGAGCCCATCAGGTTATCATATGTAAGATGCACATGACTCATACAGTTTTCGTCCATGTTCATGCATACCCAAATCGAATATACACGTTTTATGTCGTCGTAGTTGGTATTTTCAAAATCCCTTTCCTTCTGTGACGAAATGAGACGGCTCACATAAAAAACGATGTCAAACCTCACCAGACCTTCATTAATTTCTGCATTTTCAGTATTAAAGCCGACAATTCTCTTTCCTTCTTTTTCGCCGCTCTTATTCGTAAGTCCCGGCTCCACTGGAACTGTACTAATATATGGCTTTCCTTCAATAAAGGGAACCACCTCTTTAGGGTTCATCCCTTTAAATTCATCTATGGTCTTAACCAGTATATGTGCCAATATGATTTTCTTCCCCAACAGGCGTTTGGCACTTTCATCATACTGTGCATCTCTATCCGTTGCTATAACTGAATTTTTTACTTCCGTATCCATAGGTCCTCCTCCTCTTTGCCATGATATAGTCCTTTACAAAAAGGTATATGAATGACCATATTTATATTATATACTAACTACAGCTTTAAAACAATCCGAACTTACTTAGTTCAACTATCCCTGCCAAATGATATACTAACAGAAGAAACATCATTGTAAATGATTTTATCCGCATATAGTTATTATAACTCCACAAGTGCCCACTTACAGTTCTCCTTCGTAAATACCAGCTTGACGGTTTCTATCCTGCCGCCCAGTTTGATCCTGCATAAATGCTCTATCGTCTGTATACCGGAATAAGTTTTCTCTTCTGATGTCAGCAGTTGTATTTCTCTTATGGTGTGCAGCATTCCCTCCTCGTCCATTACCTTGATGATCTTTGGTATGCTCCTGCCTTTGCTTGTAAACCAGCACTCGCAGGCTATCTCCCGCTGAATGCCGCGCAAAACACCATGCTCTGTCCTCTCTGCAATGTCCCCTAACTGAAAGCCCATTATCTCACCTTCTCATTCCTATAATCCACAGATCTTTTCTCCCTGGAAATGCCACCATTCATGTGATCGATCTTATCCTGTTTTAAAAAGGATGCTCTCTGGATGGCATCCGCCCCAAATCTCTTACGGATACTGTCTATCGCCTGATCCAGCTTTTCCAGCTTCTCATAATCAGTATGGTCAAACAAAGTAAGCTGTCTGATATTACCATTTTTCGTTACCCTGCTGGTATGCACTCCCAGATGTCTTATAGGTGTGCCGTCCCATAATTCGTCGAACAGCCTGCATGCTGTATCATAAATCTCTTTTGTGATGTTGGTTGCCGATTTCAGCACACTTTGATGTGACACATAACTCAAATCATAAAAGCGGATGCTTATAGACACTACCTCTATCCGGGCATCATCCCTGCGGAGTCTCCTGCCTACTGTTTCAACCAGGGACAGCAGAACCATTTTGGCTGTCTGGGCGTCTGTCACATCAAATGATATCGTTGTGGAATTGCCATAACCTTTATTATCCATGGGGATCGGTTCTACCATCGACACATCCCTGCCATTTGCAAAGTTCCAGATTACTTCCCCGTGTTTTTTAAGTACTGTCCTGAGCATATTGACATCTGCTTTTGCAAGTTCACCGATTGTCTGGATTCCAAGGGAATGCAGTTTTCTCTCTGATGCACTTCCCACAAAGAATAGATCCCTGACTGGCAGCGGCCACATCTTTTTTTCTATTTCTTCTGGAAATAAGGTATGCACAAAGTTCGGCTTTTTGAAATCACCAGCCATTTTTGCAAGCAGTTTGTTACTTGATATTCCCACATTTACAGTAAATCCCAGTGTCTGGTAGATCTCATCCTTTATTGTATTCGCCGCTGCTACAGGCGCCCCAAAGAGGCTCCCTGTGCCCGTCATGTCCATAAATGCTTCATCTATGCTGTACTGTTCCACCTTATCTGAATACTTTCTCAAAACCGCCATAAACGCCTTTGAGCTTTTTTCGTATAGTTCATAATTTGGCGGCACCACTACCAGACCAGGACATTTACGCAGGGCCTCTGTCACCGACTCTCCCGTCTGGATATTGTACCTCTTGGCAGGTATGGATTTTGCAAGGATGATGCCATGTCTTTTGGTTATGTCTCCACCAACCGCAGACGGTATTGTCCGCAGGTCAAGCTTTCCACCAAGATGCCGCACCCTGTACACGGCTTCCCATGAAAGAAAGGCACTGTTCACATCAATATGAAAAACCACACTTCCACTCATGACATCACATCTCTTTTCCTTTTATAATCTACATTTCACTGCCTCCAGCTCTTTAGAGAAACAAACAGACAAAAGCACTCCGCTCCTGCCTGTTTTTATCTTTCGTTTTCTTAATTCATAACATTAATATAACAGAATATTTGTTTGATGTAAATAAATTTTAGAATATTTGTTCTTCCAATATTTGGTTATTCTGCTTTCTATAATTAAAGCAGACTCATCTGTTCAAACTCAGACCTTCTTTCCAGCATACATGGCACTTTATGAAGAAACTCACTTGTCTTCTCCCTGTCAAATATCCAGGGTATAATTTCATTTTTTTCCAAAATAAGTGGCATACGGTCATGTACTGGTTTCATAGACGCATTGGCCTGCGTGGTAAGGATTACAAAACGGTCCTCATCCTGATAGCGGCTGTATATTCCCGCCATGTACAGCACTGGCTGCCCTTTCCGGTAAAAAGTATTTTTCTCCTTATTCCGGCTCCACTCATAGAACCATGTGGCTGGCACCACAATACGTCTGTGCTCCGTGCTCTCCCTAAATGTCTTTTTCTCCAGCGCAGACTCACTTCTGGCATTGAAGATGACCTGCTTCCCCTGAAATCCTGGAAATCCTGGAAATCCCCACCGCTTCAGGCTGCAGCTTAATCTCTGATTCAATGCCATGAACACAGGTGCCACTTCCGTTGGATGGATGTCCTTTGCATGAAGCTGTAACTTTTCCGGAGCTGCTTTTTTAATTTTTTCATCCACATTGCTAAGAATTTCATTGATTTCCCTTGCTGTTTCATCATCCACATAATATCTGCCACACACAAGATTTTCCACCTTTCTGTATAATCCTATCCTATATCATTCCACATATTCTTAATAATACCTGTTTAAGAATATCCTGAATCCGTGAGTCTTGCCCCAAATTATTTTTTACAATGCCACATAATTCCAG
>CAMWMM010000544.1 GCA_947175285.1 uncultured Lachnospiraceae bacterium | reverse complement strand
GAAAAAGCTTTGAGGCGGAGCTTGATGAAAAAATTGTCTTTGACCAGCTTGACGGTAGCATCAGTGCAGTATGGAGCCTGTTGCTGGCAACTGGATACCTGAAAGTGCTGAATCTAAAATATGTGGGTGAACGCAAAAAAAAGGTATACACACTAACGCTCACAAACATGGAGGCGGAGAGCATCTTTGAAAACATGGTAAAGGGGTGGTTCGGCGGCAATACTGAAACGTACTACAATGAATTTATCAATGCACTTTTAAATGATAATGTTCGCAAGATGAATACCTTTATGAATAAAGTAGCGCTGAATACGTTTAGCTCATTTGACAGTGGGAATAAGCCGTCAGAGCAGACAGAACCCGAACGGTTCTATCATGGATTTGTACTGGGAATGGTTGTGAACATGGCTGGCAGGTATATCGTGCGCTCAAACCGCGAGAGTGGATACGGCCGCTACGATGTCATGCTGGAACCTGTGGACAAAGACGGCAAGGCATTCATTTTTGAATTCAAGGTACTTGACCCAGACGAGGACGAAGAGACCCTCGAGGATACCCTTGCGGCAGCACATCGTCAGATAACAGAGAAGAAATATGAGACGGAGCTTGTGTCACGCGGTTTTGCGCAGGAGAAAGTACGCAGTTATGGATTTGCGTTCCGGGGAAGGGAATGTCTCATAGGATAATGTTTCATCTGACCATAGTATGTTTGAGAATTTTGCAGGTTAATGAAATAATAGTGGTTGGCTGGAGAGGAGAGACTGGTATTGAGAAATGGTTTGGCGGGAACACTAATCGCTGGACTGGTCATTTAAGAGCATTGTGTTACAGAGATAAACTATAGGGATACCTATATGGATGCCAGCCAGATACTTTATGGGATTCAATTGGCCGCGGATGTATACAGGGACAACAGTACAGAATTTGATGGTGGGCCTGTGTCTGATAGGAACCATCTGTTTTCCTTGTGGAAGTAATATAAGCTATAACTTTCTTTTTGCCGAAAAGAAAGTACTGAATCGGATTAATGACAGGAATTATGGAGAATTTGATTGACGATCGCATGGCAATTATTCACAAATACAGATTTGTATGCTACTAAAAGCGCTGTAGAGTAATATCTGACTGATATTGTGTATATCAGACATCAATTTATATACAGATGATCTAAAAGTAAAATATGTGTGCAAACGTACTGGTGAAAACACCAGCATTATATTACAATATGGAACAGGGCTTGGATGTAAGCTGCATGACCTGTTAAAGAGATGATGAAAAGTTGTTTTACTGGAAAGGATGTGTTATGGTAATGCATACAAGGCTTCCAACTTCAATGACCGGAATTACGAGAAAAATTTCCACCTGTGCGGTTGAAATCTTGATTATGAACTCAAATATAGCAGATTTCATAATATAGGCTTATTTTAGATATTGTTTTATTCAGCATCCTATGTATACATTGAATAAATGCGTATATTTATGCTGTATGGCAGGTATATAATGAATAAAAATACATTTTATAGTCGGTTGTATCCCAACCGCACAGGTGGAAAATTTTCCATGCCTACTGTGTACCACCAGCGGCGGATGCTTTCTACTGAGAACAGGCCTGTGTCAGCACTCATTCCGAGGTTTACAAATGTAGCATTGTTATTTAGGACATACACTCCGTAAGGAGCCACTTTGCCAAGTTCTGGTATGAAGAAATCATGGTCGGACACCGTGCGCGGCTGTCCTGATGGCCGGTACTCCGTACCATCATTTTTGAAGTTGCCGATATTTTCTTTTTCTTTGTATCAACAGAAATGACGGGAATACCATCCTGTAGGGATTTATCTGTCTCTGAATGAATAAACTCAAACTGCACATCCCGGTCAGGATCCGGATCTCCCACCTGTTCCATTTTGCGGTTCTTCTGACGGCTGTAACCAAGTACCTTCACGATCCGCTGTACTGTACTCTTTTCAATAGGAATGCCCTTATCGGAAAATGCTTTTGTGATATTTTGCAGGCTGCATGATGTCCACCTGCCGCCTTCAGGGGAACCGTAAGTCTCATCATCGAGGATTTCCTGTACGAGGTTTACAACGTCACGATATATCTCCTCCACTGGTTTGCGTCCTGCCCCTGCGCAGCGGATTCGTCCGTCATCAGGCAGCTCCTGTGATGAAAGTTCGTCAATTGCCCGGCGTATCGTGGAGATCGCCACTCCCGTGCGCTGGCTGAGGACACTTAAGGATCCATATCCAAACTGGACAGCTGTTTCTGCAAGAAAAATCCGGTGTTCCCGTTCGTTCAAAACAGCACGGATCTGGTTGAAAGCATCTGCATATATCTTAAGTTTATTGAGAATTTCAATTGTCATGTTGGCTAACCTCACATTTATATTTAGTCAACTATAACACATGGTTCAAGTTTAAGCAATTATTTTTCTACAATTCCTTAGGGTTATATCTTAAACGTAAAAACGCCTACAGTGATTGCTGCAGGTGTTTTTTGAAGACAAGAAAACTAGCAAATTGCTACCAAATTACCGAAACAACTGATTAAAATGTGCTTTGGTCAATTCTGTCCCTTGTTCATTTAGACAAGAAATGATAAAATATAACAAAATATTCCTGTGTAAAATGCAATAGGAGTGACAAAGAATGGATTTTGTTATAAGTCGGACATGGCAATAGAAAACAACGACTGATAATCAGGAGTTATCTATTAATTATATTATTCACATACTTATTTTATAAGTTTTGAAATGTAGAAATAAAAATTGCATTGACAAAAATTTGGTAAAATCAAGAAGACAATAGGCATTGATGATTTGGCAGATCACATATGTTTGATTTATATCATCCTTATAGATGCAAAACTGTGTGGAATTATTTGTTTTAAATAGATGGTTAATGCGCTTAATGACTCCAATCTTAAATTAGGATAGTTCTCCATCGAATTAAATATATAAATGATATGCCATATCTCGAATTATAGATTGTTTGAGTCATAATGCAATGATAGCTTCTGTTCAAAATTACTAGATAATATATCTATCGCAAAATTAATATTTTGTAATTTATAATATAAAAATACAACATATTGGTTTTTGGAATTTAATTAGTGTGCTGTATCATTAACGTTCGGTAAACTACGCAGGATATTTGTTCATTTGCAAAGCGGGTTTTCAACGGCGTAGTGATTGCTGCGGCTAGAAATTGAAGTCTAGGACTACCTGTTCCGCACCATTGCGTCGTTAAAATTTCTAGACGGCCACCGCATCGCTGTCGAAATTTTGTCTAGCACTGGCACAAAACATGCAGCCCATACTCCAATTTCTAACTGGATGGAGCACTAGCATAACAAGTTAAATTAATCATTTTATATCCTCAATTGTGCAAAAATTAGCATATATAGCATATATTTACATATATATAATAT
>CAMWMM010000543.1 GCA_947175285.1 uncultured Lachnospiraceae bacterium | reverse complement strand
GAATCACATAAATGATTTCTGATGTGCTAAACAGGCGGTTTCCATCCCATGCCTGAAAAAAATGGGGAAAGTCAAACAATAATGCTATTGATTTCTCGGAAAATTCGTGTATAATAATTTCGATGTTTACTAATAAAATTCTATCAAATACGACTCATGAAAAATTATGAGGATGTAAAGAGGAGAGGAAAAATGAAAAAGATTTTATCGTTACTTATGACATTGACAGTTGCACTTTCCTGTGTCGGCTGCGGCTCGTCAGGCGGAAGTTCCGCAGGAAACGGCGATGCGAAATCCGAAGGCGTTATGACATATGCAGAGTATGTAGCTGCGGAGCTGGAAACGGAAGTTGTCATTGAAGCTTATGTACAGGCAAAGCAGGCTTGGTGGGAGGATAAGGCAACCGTTTATGCACAGGACAAGGACGGCGCTTACTTTTTGTATGAGATGGCATGTTCCGAAGCTGATTATGAAAAGCTGACATCCGGAACGAAGATTAAAGTAACAGGTTATAAAGCCGAATGGTCAGGTGAAATAGAGATTACGGAAGCGACATTTGAGATTGAAGACGGCAATTATGTTGCAACGGCAGAAGATGTGACTTCCCTGCTTGGCAAAGATGACTTAATTAATCACCAGAATAAGTTCGTAGCTTTTAAGGGTATGACAGTAGAATCCATTATGCAGGACGAAAACGGAAATGATATGGCATTCATCTACAGAGATAACAATTCCGGACAGGACGGCGATGATTTGTACTTCAATGTTTCTTTAAACGGTGAGACTTATACATTTACCGTAGAATCTTATTTATGCGACAATACAACGGATGTATATGCTGCAGTTAAGAATCTGAATGTAGGTGATACGGTTGATATGGAAGGATTTTTGTACTGGTATAATGGCGTGAATCCGCATATTACTTCCGTAACAGTTAACTAAGAAAAAGCAAGTTTTTCACTTTTTGAGTAAAGAAAGCCGGGGATTCCCCGGCTTTTGTTAACATAAGGATGTCTCGCGGAGCGTGGCATCCGTTGTTTGAACATACTGAGACAGGCATACAAGTGTCTGTTTTTTTAATGGAACTTGTAAATTGGATAACAGAAACCGGAATACCTTTTCAGGGAAATAGGTAATTGCTATTGTTCCGATAATGGAATATAATGGGAATTACCACACTTTGGATAGATGGAGTGATTAAGAAAGGTAAAATGCGGCTAATACCTGCTGATGCAAGGCGTAAGAAGGAGAAAGCGGCTGAATGACAAATGTTGTTAATTCAAATAAACAAAAAGGGGTGATTTTATGTCAATTACATCCATAGAATATTTGCAAAGCCTTGTACGGGAACTTGTAAGACTACCGACCGAAACAGAATGGGTGGAGTTTAAGTGTAATAATAAGGAGCCGCAGTTGATAGGAGAATATATCTCAGCATTGAGTAATTCTGCCACATTGTGCGGTAGGACAAAGGGATATCTTGTTTGGGGAATTCATGATGATACACACGAAATAATTGGTACAGAATTTCAATATCGGAAAATGAAAAAAGGAAATGAAGAACTGGAAGCATGGCTTTCACGTATGGTTTCACCAAGAATCAATTTTAAATTTTATGAAATTCCTATGGATGGGAAAAATGTTGTAATGATTGAAATTCCCTGTGCTGAGAAACAGCCGGTTCAGTTTGCAGGAGTGGAATATATTCGGGTTGGTACAAATAAGAAAAATTTTAAGGAATATCCAGATAAAGAAAGGGAATTATGGCAGGCGTTTGATACAACACCATATGAGCTTCGCTTGGCAAAAAGTAATGCTACGGAAGATGAATTGGTTGTTTTATTGGATTATCCCAAATACTACGATAAGATGGAAATGCCGATTCCGCGTAATAGGGATAAAGTTTTGGATGATTTACAGAATGAAAAGTTTATCATTAAAAATGATGTCGGGAATTGGAACATTACCAATATGGGAGCATTGATGATTGCGAAAGATTTGAAAAAGTTTGATAATCTTCATCGTCGATCTGTGCGTGTTATTTGGTATAAAGAAAATTCCAGATTGGATGCGATTAGGGAAAAAGAATTTTCGGGCGGTTATGCTTTTGCGCATGAGGATATTGTTCAATATATTATGACAATTATTCCACAGGAAGAAGTGATAGTGGAATCAACAAGGAAGTCCGTTATTAGTTTTCCAGAAATAGCAATTCGTGAATTATTGGCGAATGCTATGATTCATCAGGATCTGCAACAACGTGGTACGAATCCTATGGTGGAAGTGTTCAAAAATCGAATAGAGTTTTCTAATGCAGGTGCTCCACTGGTAGCAATAGATCGTATTGTAGATACGGTTCCAGTATCACGAAATGAGAACATTGCCGGATTTATGCATAAATGTGGTATCTGTGAGGAACGAGGCAGTGGATATGACAAGATTATAGAGGCTACTGCAAAAAATGAATTGCTTGCGCCAAGAATTGAGAATCAGAATAATCAATTTACAAAAGCGGTATTGTTTGCAAAGGTTCCATTTGAAATGACAACAAAGGAAGATCGTGTTCGCACTTGTTATATGCAGGCTTGTTTGGCTTATGTCAATTATGAGGCTGTCTCTAATGGAGATATTAGGAAATTGTTCGGATTATCGGATCAAGAAATGACAAAAGCATCACGTTTAATTCAAAATACAATAGATGCAGGGCTGATTAAGGCAGTTGATCCGGAAACAGCACCGAGATATAAAAAATATATACCATATTGGGCATAATTTAACTTTCGCTAACTTTCACTAATTAGCAAATTTATGTTTCACAATAGTATATACAATGTCAAAAACCTTTATTTTATGCGGCTTTTGATATGGTTTTTTATGATTTAGATAAAGTTTTAACTTTCGCTAACTTTCATAGTCATAAAAATGGGCATCAATTTCATTTGGAAATTTAATATTATGAAGTCGGCTTTCGCAGCGGACATTTGGACATACTGATTTTATTTTTCAGGATATTTAAGCCGCAGTCCGACAGATAATCCTGTAAAATCGGGATGGATTGTGACGAAGTCGGTCCGATAATGATTTCTACGACCAAATCGGAGAAATGAATGCCCAGTCTGCCGCACATTCTGTTTAAATCGAGAGGGTAATATTTCTTAATTCTTTCCGTAGTTACATGGTATTTCGGCTCTACTGCGAATTCAGGTATCATAAATGGAGACACAACAAGGCGGCATTCTTTTTCACTGGCAAAAGAAGGGTGTTTAAAGGCTGCCGACTGCACCCAAGCCTCTTTCATCAGGTTTTGCAGTTCGGGAAGCGTCGGGGAAAACTGTTTGGTATTTTTTATCAGATTATAAAATTCATCCACAAGGCGGTGTTCCCGCATATCAGCCTGATAGTACACAGTTTGGAGGGAAACGGCGCCGCCAA
>CAMWMM010000542.1 GCA_947175285.1 uncultured Lachnospiraceae bacterium | reverse complement strand
GGACTTTGTAAATGTGGAGGAAGGATAGGCATTACCTCAAATGAAATTAATGCTAGGATTATGACTTTGCTTGAACAGGCAATAGAGCAGGATGGTGTTTACAATATTTTTACGGAGGCGGGGAAAAAGAATCCGGAGATTTCCATATTGTCAGAGGAATATATGGAGAAAATTCGTAAGATGAAGCATAAAAATATAGCAGCAGAAATGCTGCGTAAATTGTTGGAGGACAACATTCATGTATTTGCGAGGACGGGTGTAGTAAAATCGAAGCTGTTCTCTGAGAAAATGCAACAATTACTGAAAGCATATAATAATCGTTTGATAACAAATGTAGAGGTAATCGAGGAACTTCTCAATTTGTCTAAGGAAATGGCAGAAGCATATCATGCAGGGGATGAAAAAGGATTGTCAACAGAGGAATTGGCTTTTTATGATGCATTGGTGGCAGATCCCGAAGTGTTTAGAAAGATGCAGGATGAAGTTTTGGTAGAAATGGCACAGGAATTAACAGAATTAATACGCAGAAGCAGGACAGTTGATTGGGATAAGAAAGAATCTGCTCGCGCTTATATGAGAACACAGGTAAAACATCTTTTAAGAAAGTATAAGTATCCGCCGGAGAAGGCGAAAGGGGCTATTGACATTGTGATTAAACAGGCGGAGTTGATGAGTAGCAATATAAAGCCGAAAACAGCAGTTTATGATTTCCAACCAAGAACAGAGCTTTCGATGGTGTCGGAAGAGCCAGCATCATATGATGTGAGTGACAAACAGTGAGATCATTGGAGAGTTTTTCAAAGGAATTGTGTATTACGCAAAAAAGAAAGGGGGGAGAAAATGAAAACATTGAAAGAGATGATAAAGGGTAATAAAAATTTGGGAAAAGAAGATGTATTGGCAGAAGATAAAGCTGAATTAGGAGAAATGGACAAAGATACAATACCGTTTGAAAATATAGAAGATGAAGATAGTAAATGGACTATTCTTCTTTTTATGCTAATATTGCTACAAGAACATGAAAATGAAAAACTTTGGAAAGATTTTAAAGAAGAAATAAAATATAAAAGTCGTTTTTTCCCTAAAAGTGAATTATTTAATAAAATAGACGATATTTCTGAATATGCATCTGTTGAATTAAGTAAAGGAACAATATTATATAGAGCTAGAGAATATAAGGATGCTGATTATTTAAAAAATGAAGAAGTAATTGCTATGTATGAAAAACTGAATGAGTTTTTTCCCCATTTTGAATTACAGTTAGAAGACATTAGGAGTGAGTCTGCAATGACAATAATTACATTAGCTCTGAGTGGGGATATAGATAAGATAGAGGAATTGCGTCAAAAATTAGAAGAGATAATAAATAGAGAAAAACCGTTTTGGGGATTTGACGAAAAAAACTGCGATGCGCCGCCAAAAGAGGATGCAAAAGCTGGAAGAGCAAATTCAGTGGGTATTAGTTTTTTATATGTAGCAACTGATGTAAAGACTGCAATCATGGAGATGAGACCACAAATAGGACAGTGTTTTAATGTATGCAAAATCGAGATTTTAAAAAATTTGAAAATTTTTGATTTTACATATGTAGCAGCAGAGATTAAAGAGGATGAATATATCAAGTCAGGAGATCTTCATTCTCTATCAAAAGAGTTTTCATACCCTAACTATGGAGATGTAGAAGACTATATTCCTACGCAATATCTTTGTGAGTATTTAAGAGAACAAGGCTTTGATGGAATAAGATATAAGAGTGCTGTATCATCGGAAGGAGTCAATTTGATTATCTTTAATACTGATAAAGAAGATAGGGCTTATAGAATTATAGAATCGCGTGTATATAATATAAAGAATATGAATATTGAGTATGAACAGGAGTTTCCCATTAAATTTGAAGGTATTGATTAATAATTTGTTTTCCATATGTCGCAACAAATGTCGTAGTAAATGTCGTAATAATTTAGGCTTTATTAAAGGGCAATGCTATTAAAATACGTAGACAAGGTAGATAGCTATTTCGTATATATGTTTGAGTTTTAAAGCAAGGAGCAAGAATGAAAGAAGTATTTGATTTATCAAAATTTGATTCTTACAAGGAAGATAATCGCAGAGAGGTAAAGAAAGCAGAAAGGGGTTTGCCTGATAGTTTATGGGATACTTATTCTGCTTTTGCCAATTGTTATGGTGGGGTTATTATTTTAGGAGTAAAAGAAGATAAGGCTGGTGGTTGGCATACAACTGGATTAAAAAATGCTGCAAAATTAAAAAAGGATTTTTGGAATACCATCAATAATCGTAAAAAAGTGAGTTTAAATCTTCTGAAAGACGATGATGTACAAACTTTCTCAATGGATGATACTGGCGATGTGATTATGGTGATTTGGGTGCCGATTGCAAAACGTGAACAAAAACCGATATATATCAATGATGACTTGTTTGGAGGAACTTTTCGGAGAAATTGGGAAGGTGATTACCATTGCACCAAATTGCAGATTAAGACAATGTTAAGAGATCAAGCCGAAGAGACTATGGATATGGATGTGCTTGATGAGGCAGAAATTGAAGATTTGAATATGGATTCAATTCGTGGATATCGTAACAGTCATAAATCTTTCAAGCCTGGGCATCCATTTGAACGACTGGATGATAATGAGTATCTTAGAGTTATTGGGGCAGCAGGAATTTCCAAGGAGGATAAAAAATTGCATCCGACTGCTGCGGGTATGCTGATGTTTGGAAATGAATACGATATTGTAAGATATTTCCCGGAATATTTTTTAGATTATAGAGAAAATCCGGATGCTGTAATAAGATGGACAGATAGGATTCAATCTTCATCTGGTGAATGGTCAGGGAATTTGTTTGACTTCTATTTTCGTGTATATAATAAAATTACTAAGGATATTAAAGTACCATTTAAAATGGAAGGTGGTTTTCGGATTGATGACACACCGGTTCACAGGGCATTGCGTGAAGCATTGGCAAATTGTATTATAAATGCTGATTTCTATGGGAAGTATGGAGTTATCATAATCAAAGAAAATGATAAGCTTACACTGGAAAATCCCGGTTATATCAGGCTTGGAAAAGAGCAGATGCGCAAGGGTGGAAAATCTGATCCAAGAAACAAGAGTTTGATGAAAATGTTTAATATGATTGATATTGGAGAACATGCAGGAAGCGGAGTTCCTAACATTTTTAATGTTTGGGAGGATGAAGGCTGGGAAGAACCCATAATAGAAGAAAGTTTTGATCCGGATAGAACGTCATTGATACTAAAATTTGTAAAGAAACAAGCGATAAAAACAAGCGATAAAAAACAAGCGATAAAAACAAGCGATAAAAAACAAGCGAATAAAACATACAAAAATAAAGAGAAAATAAGGATATATTTGCAAAAACACGAAATGGCAAAAACAAGCGTTATAGCAGAAC
>CAMWMM010000541.1 GCA_947175285.1 uncultured Lachnospiraceae bacterium | reverse complement strand
TTAATATAGCACCTTTAATGATTATGCACAAGTTATTTATCGCCAGTTCCTTAGTAGTTGTATCCACTCATACCTTTTTCCATAACAACATATTATCCGCAATCTCCGTTACCAACTTACCAGAATTTTTAAGCCATGAAAGGTATGACTTTATTGTACTTCCTAACAGTGCATACTGCTCATAATTCATTACAAGATTGTATTGAGTGAAAACCTGCTGCAAAATTGTTTCAAAATTCATTGGCTTTTCACATAGGTCAATCAAAAATTCAGCATTTTCATAAACCTTTGATATGTTATATTGCACCAACTGCCGAATATCCTCTGTTGGCTTTGCATGAGCTGGAATAAACATCTTTGCCTGCATCTTCCCTACCTGCTCCAAAGTATGCAGATATGCCTCTACATCATATATAAACGTAAATTTATATTTATCCAATGTTTCTTTACTGTTTAGACAATCTGCTATAAAAGCTACTCCGTCTGGTGTCCTAATCCCGATCATATCAAAAAAATGCCCCGGTAAATCAATCACAGCAAGACTTTTGGGGAAATCAGCATCGGAAATTTCCGTAACCTCACTCGGTTTCGCCATAAGAAACTTGTGTTGCAATTCTTTGAGAGGAAATCCACCAAACAAAAAAGCAGGTTCCAAAACAGGATATTGTGTAAAAGCCGCCTCTATGCCCCGGCTAAACACTTTACAGCCTGTCTGCTTTTGCAAATACTGATTTCCACCAATATGATCAGCATTGGAGTGTGTGTTAATAATGGCTTTTAACGTCCAACCATTTGTTTCCAAAATCTGTCTGATTTTCCTTCCAGCGTCCTTGTCGTTGCCACTGTCAATCAGATATGCCTCTGTTCCGTTTTCCACATAGACACCTATTTTTGCCGGAGACTCAATATAATAGCTTTGTTCTCCTACTTTTATCAACTCATACATTTTCTTCTGCTCCTCTTGATATTTTCTGCTCTACGGCTATGAGGGTATCTCTTTCTAATTCCAAAGGCATTGAGCCAACATTATCATACACGGTACAGCAATCGCAAACCTTTACGTCTGTACCTGTAAGATTTTTCATCTTAACAGCACATAATGCCCTGCAATCATCTTTCCTGTCATAATTTTTGCTGCCAATCCATGTAGCTAACAGGCACTTATCTCTAATATCATCCGCAATTTCAGCACCGACACAGCGCCCCGGACACTCCTGAACCGTCCCCGGCAGTCTTATATACATACCATTATGCATCTGCTGGCATTTTGCCGCCCCCGCATAGCCAGAAATTCCTTCTTTTTTTAGTGTATCTAAATCAGTTATTCCCATGTTGATAGCAGATACATAAATATCTGAATAGAAATCTGCCAGCCATTTAACATATCTTTCCTCCCGTGTCAAGGTATTATTTTCATCATACCGGGAAATCAGTTCTTTGTTCGTTTCAAATTGTCCCAAAAGCCATTCTAATTCATCTGTTCCTTTTCCACTAACCATAGTGGGAATAGTAATCACGGTTATATTTCTGTGCATAGCCCATTCATACATTACCACTGTTTCATCGCTAACTTCTGGCGTCACCGGAGCAGCAACGAGGGCTAATCTTTTTCCCTTTGCAGGATCATTGAAACCATATTTTATAAGAAGTTTCAATGCATAATCCCTTTTCTCCGTATAGCTTGTAACTCCTCCATCTTTTCCACAGCCCACCATACGATCCTGAATTTCCGGCACAAAGGAATTTCCACCTAATAATATACTTACATTTTCGTATTCAGATAGCTTACGAACCAATTCTTCTGCCGTTTCAATGCCCTCATATCCGCAATCTTTGGCAATCTTATCATCTCCTAACGCCGTGCCTTTCGTGAAAATACCAATCTTGATCTCCATTTGCCGCAAATCATCTAAGATATTGAACAGATCAGGAATTTTAAATATCTCACCAATCCCAAGAAACTTAACAGACTCCAGTCCTATTTTCTTAGCGTCCAGCAAGACCTGCTTCATATCAGACCATTTTAACAGCTTGTGTCCATCAAGAATTTTTCTTACATAAAAATCATCTTCCTGATTAAAACAATGAGGACAACGCTGTGTACAGGTAGTTCGATACATTCCTGCAAACTCTCTTTTGAGTGCATCCATGTCAATTACATCATTCTGCCCTCTAAACTCACCTTATTCAAAGCGTTTCTTCAATGTATTCATTGCATCAATCGCATTATCTGATGCCAACTCAATATCTAACGTCCTTAAACGCTTTATCTTGTATACATTACCGGAAATATGACAGACTTTATCCAGTAGACCATATTCTTTCAGCTCCGCCACCTCATCATCTGTCAATTGCACATTTATGTACTTTGTTTCTTCATAATCGACAAATGACCATCCATTTACATCAACATAAAAATCTTTAGGAAATACCTGATAAATCTCTGGTATCTCCAAATCCATAAGTCTCTTTAAATACTCGTTTTTCTTTGAATAAGTAATCATAACAGCATTCTCTCCTTTCGTATTATCCGTACACTCTTTTCTAAAAACGCATTTCCCAAAATCTTTCTTTAATATTTCCGACAACTTTTCCATTGGTTTAAGACTTTGAAATGTTCACATTCCCCAATATAGCATCTTACAAAACAGAATCAATACCCTTTACAGAAAATGAACCCTTTGGGCAGAAAACGGACATAAAAGCAGCTTTACCACATTCATATGGTAAAACTGCTCTCTTTGAATTATTATGCTATTATATCCTGCCTATCTCTTCGCAACCTGCATTGATAAAACTGTAATAAATTCCTCCGGGCTTGGCAACCGCCCTATTCCGAATAGACTATCCCAATTATATCTTGTTTCCTTGTTCAAAAACCCAATCAAAATAGCTTTCTCCATTTCCTTTCTTATTTCACTTTCACTTTTTCCCTCTCTTTTGGCAATCTTCTTAATTGCATCTTTGGCAGCTCTCTCACTCATTCGTTTTCTCCTTTCGGGTACTATAACTTCTTATCCATAAGTTTCTATAACTGATATGTTAATTTTAACTAATGTATATTTAATTAGTCAAACATTTTGTGTCTACATATTATGACATTACTCGACAAGGAGGGAATAAATTGAACCAAAACGGAAGTATTAAAATCCACTTAGATCAGCTACTTAAAGAATCTGGTCTGAGTAAAAACAAATTTTGTCAGAAAGCGGAAATACAACGCTCTCAATTAAACGGATATATGAATAATACCATTACGCGACTGGATACGGAAGTGCTGGTGCGAATATGCCGTACTTTAAATTGCTCCATTGCAGATTTATTAGAATATATCCCACCTGAATGAGAAATATAAAACACAGTCTGAAATCAAATCTTATTTCGGACTGTGTTTCTAAACCCTCATGCCCCACATTTGGCACCACCATAAATGAAACTGTGCA
>CAMWMM010000540.1 GCA_947175285.1 uncultured Lachnospiraceae bacterium | reverse complement strand
GACAAAGACAATAACACGACGGTGGATGATAAAGTGAAACCAGAGCCTACAGTTGATTTTTCACATACTGCCGGGATTACGTTAAGCAAGGTATCATATGTCTATGATGGAAAGAAAAAGAATCCGGGCGTAACGGTAAAAGTGGGTTCAGAAGTGCTCAGGAAAGACACGGATTATGCTGTGACATATAAAAATAATTCCAAAGTTGGAACTGCATCCGTAATTATAACCGGAATGGGGAGATATACGGGAACTCTTACAAGGGTATTTACCATTGTTCCGAAAGGAACATCTATTTTAGGGAAAATAGTAACAAAAGAAAGAGGCTTTACTGTAAAGTGGCGAAAACAGGCTAAATCCACAACCGGATATCAAATTCAATATTCAACCAGCAGAAAATTTTCAAAGAAAACAACTGTGGCAAAGCTGGTTAAAAAATTATCCAAAACAAAGATTAGCGTCAGAAAATTAAAAGCTGGGAAAAAGTATTATGTCAGAGTTAGGAGTTACAAGACTATAGAGCAGAAAAATTATTATTCAAATTGGTCTGCGGTTAAGAGTGTAACGATAAAGAAATAGGGGAGGGCATGAAGCAGGTTTTACCCCGCAGCTTTCTGCGGGGTTACCGGCTTTTTAGCGGCATCTTTATAAAATTGTTCCATATCATCCGTCAGCCGTCGGATGCGTTCTTTAATTTTCTGGATATTTGGCGGCATATCATTTAATGGCATATTATCGTGGACAGCAGTGGTTCCGGCTTCCAATGCTACTTCATAAAGCCATGTCTTATATTTTAACACATCCAGTGCATCCTGCAATTCTGTAATCTGTTCCTCCACTGCCTCCCGTTGATCCATAATAATTTTCAGCCGTTTTGCAATGGTAGAGTCGCCCTCATCGCAGAGAACGGTAAACTCCCGGATTTGTTTGATTGTCATACCCGCCCGTTTGAGAGAGGCAATGATAAAAAGTCTTTCAAAATCCGACTCCTTAAAAATCCGATTGCCGTTCTGGTCACGGTCTACAAAATCAAGCAAGCCCTCTTTGCTGTAATATCTTATGGTATGAGGAGATAGATCCAATCGTTTTGCTACTTCACAAACAGTATAATACATAAGCATCCGTTCCTTTCAAAAAATCCTAAAGATTAAAAAATGTTCTTGACTGAGAGTATACTCTAAGGTCTATGATTTTGTCAAGGAGGTTTGATAATATGAAAATAAAAAAACTGATATTTGTTGTTTCTGTATTTATGGCACTATCACTAACAGCCTGTCAAGGGAACTCTGCTGACAATTTGTCCGTAACGCAGACTCCGGCGGGCGAAACTTCTGCCTCGACAGATGTGGCTGGTGGTAAAGAAACCGTTACCATGCAATATGCAGTGGGCGACAATGTTTTTGCGGATGATACAGTCATGAAAGTGGATCATCTTACAGAGATAAATGGAGAGAATCTTCCTGTGGCTGTCATTGCAGGGTTCAAAGAAAATGGGGCGGCTTTTGGTATTGGTGTCCATAGAAGCGATGCTCCGCTGCAATGGGCATCGGATGATACGGTTGGTTATTCGACCAGATTTGAGGACACGGTTTGCACGCAGGATGCAGAGAAAGAGGACGTCTTTCATGGAGATACCGATGGAAGTGATAACTGGGAGGCTGTTTGTAAAACAGACAGTCAGGGAACATCGGATGCAAAAGAGAATTACCCGGCTTTTTATTTTGTAAACACATATGCAGAAAAATATGCTCTGGCAGATTCTTATGCCTCTGGCTGGTATATGCCGGACATTGCGGGATTATGTACGGTATATAAGAACAGGAAAGCGGTAAATGCTTCTTTGAAAAAGATATATGAACTGGATAGCAGTGCTGCGATGAGCGGATTGGACACGAACTGGTACTGGTCATCGTCACAGGCAGGTTCTGAGGATGATCATGCGTGGTTTGTACATTATTTCAATGGTTATGCAGGTGAGTGTCCAAAGAATTTTGATAATCTGCATGTGATAGCTGTCCGGGATTTTTAAGGAGGGACATATGGTTTTTAGCAGTTTGCTTTTTCTTTTCCGTTTTCTGCCTGTGGTATTGCTTATTTATTATGTTGTACCGCACCGGTGGCGCAATCTGGTATTGTTTTTGTCCAGTCTTATTTTTTATGCATGGGGTGAACCGGTTTACATTATTTTGATGATGGTATCTGTTCTTGTATCATATACAGGGGGCATATTGATTGAGAGGTTCAGGCAGGAGGGAAACAATAGGAAAGCAAAAGCAGCAATGGCCGTCTGTGTTGCTGTTAGTCTGGCATTGCTGGCGTTTTTCAAATATGCGGATTTTGCAGTTAAAACGGTGAACAGCCTTTTGGATGCAGGCATCGGCATGCTGCAGCTTGCACTTCCCATAGGCATTTCATTTTATACGTTCCAGACTATTTCTTATATGGTTGACGTATACCGGGGAGAGGCAGCGGCACAGAAAAATCTAATTTCTTATGCTGCATACGTTGCGATGTTTCCACAGTTGATTGCCGGACCGATTGTACAGTACAAGACGATTGATGAACAGCTTCGTACACGGAGAGAAACGGTGGAACAGGTGGCAGACGGTATCCGGCGCTTTATGGTGGGACTTGGAAAAAAGGTACTACTTGCCAACAATATCGGAGGACTTTGGGAAACAATCGGTGCGGTAGATCCTATGGAACTGCCTGTACTGACTGCATGGATGGGGCTTGCCGCATATACCTTGCAAATTTATCTTGATTTCTCAGCATATTCAGATATGGCAATCGGGCTGGGACATATGTTTGGATTCCGCTTTCTGGAGAATTTCAATTATCCGTATATATCCAAAAGTATTACGGAATTCTGGCACAGATGGCATATTTCCCTAAGTACATGGTTTCGGGAATACGTCTACATTCCGCTTGGTGGAAACCGGACAGGTCTGTGGCGGCACATACGGAATATTCTGGTGGTCTGGCTGCTGACCGGAATCTGGCATGGTGCGAGCTGGAATTTTGTATTCTGGGGCTTGTATTACGGAATATTACTGCTTGCAGAGAAATTTATATTCGGCAGATATCTGATAAAGCTACCTGCTCTGTTTCAACATATTTATTGTATGTTTTTTGTCATGATTGGCTGGAACCTCTTTGCCTTTGATGATATGGGAAATGGGATTAAATTTTTGAAATCATTGTTTGGTTTTTATGGACAGACTTTTTTGAATGAAGATACGGTATATCTTCTGTATAACCATATGGTTTTGCTGATTCTATGCATTTTGGGAAGTACAAGACTGCCGCAGAAGGCAGGGAAATGGATTGAGAAAAGATTGGAAAACAGAGTGGTTTTACAGTCTGCCACACAAAATATGTTTTATGCTGTGGTATTTCTTTTGTCCGTGGCATGGCTTGTGGATGCCACATTTAATCCCTTTTTGTAT
>CAMWMM010000539.1 GCA_947175285.1 uncultured Lachnospiraceae bacterium | reverse complement strand
CTTCATATAGTGTCTTAAACGTTCCAAGTTTTTTCTTTTCCTTCTCTCCGTTGACCAAATACTCGATCCAGAGATCCAGATAAATACCCTCACTGCCACCGTGGGCAAGCTTATTGATCAAGTCAAACTCATAAGTTTTGATTGGTACAGGTCTGTTTGTCGCCAGTCCGTAATCGAGAATGGATGGAAGCTTGCCTTTCTCTTTTAGGATGTCTTTAATCTTGTTAAATAGTTCCTCTGTTGTCATTGGTTCTTTCATTGTGCGATTCCTCCTACATAAAATAAAGGTACTCGGATGCATAAACACCTGAGTACCTCAAAGATTAAAATAGTAAATCCCCATGCCATAAATGGCACAGGAATCATTATGGTGTCATTATAAGAATATATATTTACAACTATTATTCATACGCTCATAAAAATTGTATTACTGCGTGCGTTTATTTTGAAAGATAATTGTTGACTAGAATCAATAAAATGGTATAATGGAAAGATAAACGAATGGTGTTGTGATCACACTATATCTGGTGAAACTCTGCCGGATATTCGACGGTGTGATGGTGGTTATGGTTAGAAAATCCAACGCATCAGATGGACAAATAGACAAGGAGGCGAAGCTGAATATAATACGGTGTCATCACACTGGCCATAAAAAATTTTGGAGGATTATGTATGATGTGTATGAAAAAGAGACTTTTTAGTCTAGTCTTGTGTGTACTGATGATCTTGTCACTGCCTGGCATAGCTTATGCGGAAGAACAGCCATTTTGGAACTATAGTACTTCGGGATATACTTATTTATACCAAAATGAAAATGGGGGACTGACCCGAGTGATTGTGCCTATTAGTCATCAGAATGAAAAAATTTATATAGAGGATTATGATGCCAGTCTTAAGCTTCAGACAAAGCGTGAGATCGCCGGAGAATTGTCTTTGTTCGGATGTTTCTTTTCCGGGGCACAGTACAATTACATGGTCTTTGGGCAGGCGAACCCGAATGAAGATGATAATGCTGAGGTTGTCCGTGTAGTGAAATATTCTAAGAATTGGGAACGTTTGGGGCATGCGAGCGTTTACGGCGCCAATACAAAAACGCCCTTTAAGTCCGGTTCCTGCAGCTGTGCCGAGGCCGAAGGGATGCTGTATATACGTACATGCCATGAAATGTATAAAACTTCTGATAATGTAAACCATCAGGCCAACATGACGCTGGCAGTCAGGGAAAGCGACATGGCAGTTACTTATCGTGGTACAAGAATCGCTACCCCAAGCTCAGGTTACGTGAGCCATTCCTTTGACCAGTATGTGATTACGGATCATGAAGGGAATGTTGTTTGTCTGGATCTTGGAGATGCTTATCCTAGGGCGGTTGTTTTAACCAGATACAATGACAAAGTGGGAAGCGAAGAAGCAATGGGAAGCAATGTTTCCAATGTTAATATACAGGAAATAAGCGGAAAAGTGGGTGACAATTATACAGGGGTAGGTATCGGCGGCTTTGCGGAAACTGTTGGCGGTTATGTGACCGCTTACGCTTACAACGGAGCAAACAGAAATGCGGCGTATTCCGTTTATCTTGCCTATACGGACAAAAGCAGCTTAAATACCAGGGTTGTCAAGATTGCCGAATCAACGCCCGTGTCATCGGTGAAACTTGTCCCTACAGGAATAACAGGCGGCTATATTTTCTGGATTGACGATGCATCGAAGAGGGTTTACTATACGTCTTATGCCGCTGACGGCAGCATAGGGGAGGTTCATAGCGCAAACATCGGTGTGGATGATGTTGGAGTGATGACCACGAAACCGATCTACTATAACGGCTATGTAATTTGGAGTGAAGGCATAAGGACAAATATAAAGTCATCTTCGGAATATGACATTGCCGTGAACTTTTATCTGCTGAATGACGGGGGAGTTAATACGGTTACGCTTCCGGCGACATATCCATATACCAGGCCGATATTTCAGGAGTATGCTCCTTCTACTCCCCAAGAGGTTGTCTATTCGGATACCGATAAGCCGGACATAAGCCAGTTTACGGCGTTGACGCCGCCGGTTAATATGAAAGTAATCAGCGATGCAAGTGTAGTTGACGTTGATGGCAGGTATCTGGGAACCATTTCAAAGGGGTCAAACATTGGAGTTACAGGCCAGTGTCCTGGCTATTATCAGGTTAACTATGGCGCAAGGCGGAGTTTCCTGCCCCAAAATGTACTCAGCAGCAATTGAACTTTTCATCAATAGTAAAAACATAGCTGCTTCCAAACGGTTCCTGTGTTGTCGCAGGAACCATAACCATTTCCGAATATTACCGCAAACATAAGTTTTAATATACATAATTGCTAAATTGTGGTATGATTTCGTTTTCGACACTTGTGAACTAAAAAAATCCGATAATCCTTATAAATACTGGGATTGTCGGATTTTCCTTTGGAAATAAATGTTGTATGTAAAGCCTACTTCGAAATTTTTCATATTTTTCCATTTAAATCCTTTGGTTTGTAATGTAGTCTATCCAGATTCAAAGATGTTAACTGCTCCAGCGCTTCTAGTGTTCTGCTTCCATTATAGAGTGCCATATATTCAACATCATGTATATTAGGAACTGTCACGAAATAAAATTTAATTCTTCCAATTAATTCCTACCCATGTTATACTATCAACTATAAATGAGCAAATCTGAAATATTTACCAAATCTTATTTGTACATGTTGAAAAAAGCATGAATTGTACACATCGTATGCACTGGAAATTCGCATAAAATCATCGTATTCCATTTGCTGATTGGTTCAAAACAATTTCTTTTGTGCAATTCCCAGATTTGCTCATTTATAGCTTTATAGAAAAATGTACATATTTCAAAAACATGGACACATTTCTTCTTAAAATAATTAACCTTTTCTAACAATTCCTCCGGAGCCATTCAGAACCATTATCTGCTTAAACTCTCCATCTCCGCTCAGTTCGGTAGCACTCTCTGGAACATAGCCAACATTGATTACATATGCCATTGGATTTCCAGCTCCAAACCCATTTTTCATATCTTGTATGTCATTTCTATCCATATTCCAATCATCTTCATCCTTACTTACATAAAGAAATGAATAGCACACACCAAAGTCGTAACAGTTGCGAATCACATGATACACAAGAGCACCATATTGGGCTTCAAATTCATCAACTAATTTCTGTTCTGCTACATTCAGAGGATGGAGGACACCAACTCTGTTTCCCATTCCAGGCTTACTTACAAAGACTTTTCCTTCTTCTTTAAACATTTGGATAATTGATTCTCTGCCAGCTCTTGCGAGATCGAATAAACCAAGAATGCTCATTCTTTTTACTGCTTCATCAACCATTTTATTTCTCATAATAATCTCCATTCCGCCGCCAAGTCGGCGGCACAAATAGTAATGAAAGTCTTTCAAACCTCCACGTTTCTGATAAAATAATT
>CAMWMM010000538.1 GCA_947175285.1 uncultured Lachnospiraceae bacterium | reverse complement strand
ACCTCTCCTATCCCCATGTAACCTATTCTGAACCTGCATTAAGTATACCTGTTTTACAGAGGTTTGTCTAGGAAATTATCTCATTGAAAAACCGCCGGATAACGGGTATACTACTAAAATACATCCGTAAGAAGTATAGTATTCGCATGGGCTTTCTTTTATCATAGATAACGTAACAAAGAAAATTAATCCAGAAAGGTGGTTTTATTATGTATTTTATTTCCATTCTAGCCATTATTGCAGTCACACTTATTGCATCGGGAAGTTCCAATCCCGAAGCAATCATTGATGCACCAAGTTTAGTCATCGTTTTACTTATCTGCATCCCGATGCTGATTTCTTCCGGTCTTTTAAAAGACTTCAATAACGCTTTCCGCATTGCGCTAAACAGAAAAAAGGAATCTGGACTGACAGAAATCAAACGGGCGATTGAAGCGATAAGCCTTACTATACACACGTTATTTTATTCGGCTTTTTTCTTATTCGCCATATCGCTTATCGCAATCCTGAAAAACCTTTCAGACCCTGCCATGCTCGGTCCAAGCCTCGCTGTGGCATTCTTAACCTGCATCTATTCCCTTGCACTGGCGCTTGTACTATTACCGATTAAATCTATCCTGACAGTACGCACCATAGAATTCATGCAGCAGCCGGAAGGCGAAATCATACAGGAAGAAACGGAGTAAACCATGAAACATATTACCCGATTAATAGCCGTCCTTTTTTATATCCTGATTATGTCATTTTTTCTGAATTTCCAATTAGGACAGTTATTTGACCTAAAGCAGCTCGTTCTTGTTATTCTCGGAATGGGACTCCTTTTCCTTCCGGGGTACAAGCGCGGAGAAAGCAATAAATATTATGTAAACCAACTGGGCGGGTGCGCTTTGTTTGCCAGTTATATCCAGACTTTCATTCTGCTTTTTATGACATTATCTACGGCTACGGAAATAACAAAGGACGCTTTGTTTCAGGAAATTGCGAAAAACTGCCGCCCCATTTTATATGGTATCTGTCTTTCCGTTATTTTCTCCAATGATGTCGCAAAAGAGTCCAAAAAAAATGTCCGGCAGGATAGCACACCAGCGGAAAGCCCGACGGCAACGCAGATTTATGAAGCCTACAGAGCGCTTGGTCTGACAAATCGGGAAGCGGAACTTGCCGTCCAGATTGAGCGGGGCTTAAGCAACGGTGAAATTGCTGCACAGTTATGTATTTCCGAAACAACGGTAAAAAAACACGTTTCCAATATATTTGAAAAGCTGGATGTCAATAAAAGGGAGCAAATAAAAGAGAGAAGAAAAACTCAATAATCTTCACAATCAATTTTTTATGTGTTAAAATATTACCATAGCATTCATTTCATATTATTCAGAAAGATATTGGGGGATATCATATGACACATAAAGAGAAAGCAGAACAGCTTTTACATCAGCAATACCACTGTTCACAGTCACTGTTTGGCGCGTTTGCGGATGATTTGGGGCTGGATTTGAAAACTGCATTTAAAATCAGTACCTGTTTCGGCGGCGGTATGCGTCAGGGCGGAACGTGCGGTTGCATTACGGCTGCCCTCCTTGTACTTGGCATGACGCTTGGTTTTTATGACGCTCAGGACAGAGAACTGGAAATGTATGGCAACAAAAAAACAGAAGAATTTATTAGACGTTTTACGGAAAGGATGGAGGGCTGTGTTAACTGCCGCGATATCCTTGGCAAAGACATTTCCAAGCCGGAAGAGATGGCAGTTATCCGTAAAGAGGGATTGATTTTAAAGAAATGTCCCCGTGCCATTAATATCAGTATCGAAATTTTAGAGGAAATGCTTGCCGACCATTTACAATATGTTACGGATAGCAGCATTTCACCGGAAGATATTCCTGAAAGCGATGAAATGCAGAACGTTTTAAAAGATATGGCAAAACGGAAACGTTTCCGAAGAAATGTTAACAATCTGGTTTATTCCACGACATCAAATATTGCTTTCATCCAGTTTGATATCCGTAAATTCAAAATTATCAATGACTCTTACGGAGAAAAGTTCGGCGACCAGATTTTAGACTTCATTATTCATCAATTAGCGGATATCTGTCACAAAAATCAGTACTTTTTCAATCTCCGCAGCGATGTGTTTATGGTCGTGACAGAATACGACACAGAAGAATCTCTGTTGGAATTTATTCACCAACTGGATGACCGGATCAGCTCCTTTAAGGACGTAAAGCTGCATATGTCCTATGGCGTCTACACAGTAGAAGATAAAAATATGGAACTGCGGCAGATGGAAGACAGAGCCGCTATGGCAAGAAAGACAGCCAAAAATAATATATTGACGAATATTCTGTTTTATAAAGAGCAGTTTAAGGATACTTTGTATAACAGAAAATTTATTGAAGAAAATATGCAGACTGCCATCACAGACAATCAGTTTATGATGTATTTACAGCCTAAGTACAGCATTGCCAAAAATGAAATCATAGGCGCCGAAGCGCTTGTCAGATGGCGGCATCCGGAGCGCGGTATGATTTTCCCGGATCAGTTCATTCCCATAATTGAGGAAAACGGTTTTATCAGGAAAGTTGATTATTACATATGGGAGAAAGCATGCCGTTTCATCAAAAAATGCGAAACAGCCGGCATCAAGCCCTGTCCTATTTCCGTAAATGTATCCAGGGTTCACTTACGGGACAATGAGTGTATTCAGGTGCTTTCCGATATGATAGCGCGCAATGAGATTCCCAAAAACCTCTTAGAACTGGAAATTACGGAATCTGCGGACAACCAACAGGTCAGCATGAAAGCTTTCCAATTAAAAGACGCTGGATTTACCCTGTTAATGGATGACTTCGGAAGCGGTTATTCTTCTTTGAATATCCTTCTGGAAACACCTTTTGACGTGATAAAACTGGATAAGAAATTTATGGAAAACATGATGGTTTCCGGCAAAGGCAAGCTGATACTCGAACAGGTAGTTTCTATGGCAAACAAATTGGATTTAGGTCTTCTTGCCGAAGGTGTGGAAACCAAAGAGCAGGTAGATTTGCTTCAGCATATCGGCTGCGACCAGGTACAGGGATATTACTATGCCAAACCTATGCCGGAAGATGAGTTTTATGCCCTTTTAGAAAAGCAGAAATGATTCAGGCGGGTGCACAACGGACAGGGCTATTCCTTGGAAGAGACTTCTCCCGTTCTTAAAACAGAACGTATTTCTTCCAAGGAATAACTGTTACTCACAGGTACCGCCTGTTCCATTGGATATACACTGTTTAACCGTGCATTGTACTCTTCTTCACTCATCTCTTCCCCGCTCCACCGGTCTGCATCCTCATTTTCCCCGTTCCATACATATCCAAATACCTCTTCTCCGTTTTCATCATATTGTTCTCCGTCCGGTCCGAAGCCCCAGTCTCCGCCCGCGACATAACACCATTTTCCGTCTTGAATCGTATAGACACGATCG
>CAMWMM010000537.1 GCA_947175285.1 uncultured Lachnospiraceae bacterium | reverse complement strand
CCGTAATATATCTGACACTTCACAATCAAGTATATAACAAAGTGTATCTAAGGTTTCCGTAGTAAAAGGAAGTCCTTTCTTAATGCGGTGTATCGTATTAGCGGACATTCCTTGTTTATATATCAAATTATATTCTGTGATACCCTTCTTTTGCATTGTCTCAAATAATGGCTCATAAGAAATCAAATATAGTCACCTCTATCCTTTATATCTAAAATAGCATACTTAATTTCTTGACTATGCTTAACATATTGAGTATAATGAACTAGCTAAAAAACTATTTATACGGAAAAGAGGTAAAAGAACATGAAGAAAAAATTTATTGTAACTATTTTAATGTGCACTTTGGTAATTAGCGCATTATCTGGCTGTGGAAATTCCTCACAGGAAACTGTGGAAACAGTAACACAATCAGAAGAAACTACCGTGGAAACAGTTACCGAAACCGTGGCAACAGATACAGAAACCACTGACCCAGAAGCGGAGAACACACATGAAACTGTAACTGATAATGAATCCGCACAGGAAGAAGATTTATCTGATACTGATGAACAAGAAGCGAATGAGGAGTTCACCGAAGATGACGCAATGCACAAGCTTGCGTTACTTTTCAACGCACGTAACGAACTGTACCTGCAAAATGATGACGCAATTTACAACCTTCTAATTGGTACTGAACGTGGCAATTTAGGTAATAGAGGCTTCAACATGAATGTAAGCACATCTGACGGCATTTCCATTGACCCCAGCGATGATTATGACAAGGAAACATTAGTAAATATAAATGATATTAGACAAGCGGTAATAAGAAATTATTACTACAACTATGTAAATGTTGAACAGAACTATTACGACCTATATGACTACATAGAATCGCACACATCTGATGAAATTCTTCATGGTGAGCATGAATATTCATGGTTTTGTGATGCTGAAGATATGAGTAATACAACTATGGGGTGTGTACCAATAGCACTTCAATATTTATTTCAAAATATTGACAACATCACAGTAGGCGAGATGATTTCAGGTGATGACTGCACTATTGAGGTTGTTGGGGAGGATGTTGAATACGAGGTGCCTATTCTTATAAATGGTGAATATATAGGCGCGAAATTGCTATTTGATACAGATGGTAATTTATTGAATATTTCACTTATAGATGATGAATGGCTTTTAGAATATTGTATAGATAGCAACGGAGATAAGATTGATTGGTAACTAAAAATTTATAGGGCGTTTGCTAATATAATGAATGTCCCTTTTATGCTTTCCCTTTTTGATATAATGTAGTATTTCATGCCTTTACTCATATAGGGAAAAAACGGTGTTGATAAATATAAGAAAACCTAAAAGATGGCGTAATCAAGGGATATTCCAAAGTAGTGAATTGGAATATCCCTTTTGCTATTATCAGCTTATTGGTAAAATATACTTCCGTCTGTAAATCCCCACTCTCCGAGTGCCTACGGTAAAGGGATTGACAGACTTTCGAAATAATGATACGAGTTTGGGTCTAATGTAAAAGTGGTAAATTCGTGGTAAAATGCTTATGAAATCGGCTTGACACCTTGATTTTTCAAGGGTTAAAGGATTGGATTAGCGTTTTGCCGTGGCAAATAAATAGGATTTTTATCATTTTTCTATAACTCCTTATATGTCCTGTATTTCTTCTCAAATGCTTGATTTTACAGGGTTTTCGGACTATTCCGAAGTTCTATGTCTCTAAAGTATTTTCCCAAATCGTCTCATACTTTCTCATATTTGTCCCCGCAAAATTAGTAAATACGTTGGTAAAGTAAGCGGCTCTACCAACGGGCTTTTTATGAGTTCGCCACTCGCTGCAGTTCCTCTTTTGCATCATCAAAATTCACATGGGTGTAGGTATTCAATGTTACACTGATATCCGCATGACCCATGATGTACTGTAAGGTCTTCGGATTCATTCCCGACTTCGCCATATTAGAGCAAAAGGTATGTCTGCATACATGAGGGGTTACTTTCGGCATCTGGACGCGGTAAATCTTGTTGTACTTTTCAATGATATGCTCCAGATATTTCTCCCAGTGAAGTGCAACCATGGGCATATCGTTCTTGTCCAAACATAAGAAGCGGATATAACCATCTACCATAGGCTCAACTTTCGGTGCTTCTCGATTAGTAATAATTCTGCGGAAACACGCTGCTACTTCTTCCGTCATAGGAACATAGCGGACTCCGCTTTCTGTTTTCGGCTCCTGAATCACTTATTCCATCTGTGACATGCGCTGTAACTGATGGTCTACCTTAATACGCATTTCCTCAAACTCAATATCAGGTATAGTCAGTCCGCAAAACTCCGAAATACGAAGCCCTGTATGAAAAAGAATGTAGATTGCGTCATAATATCTGTTAAAATGAGTATCTTCTCTGATAAACTTAAGCAAATCCCTTTCCTGTTTCCGGGTGATCGCTTCTCTGGTAACAGAATCATTGACAATGACTGATGCTAATTCAAATCCAAATGGATTTTTACGAATCAGATCATCATCTACAGCCATCTGAAACGCCGGCCTGAGAACACCACGGATAGAGTGAATGGAACTATATCCTCTGCCATCCACCTGCTGAAGCTTAATAAGCCACGCTTTGCATCTGACAAACGTACTTTATCAATGCGCTGCCTGCCGAACGCTTCCTTCTTCAAAACATTAATGACTGTTTTATATCCGGCAACCGTGTTATGACGGACTCCCGTTTTCAGAGACACATACTTCTCCACCAACTCCAGCACCGTATAATTCCCGCCATTGGTAACGATGTGGTCAAATAGATCCGCTTCGATCTGCTTTTCTTTCTCTCTCAATGAAAGCTCCCGCTTCTTACCTTTCGGCATCGGGTCATTCCTATCCAAACGCCAACTGTAAACATTTTTCTCTTTTCCGTCCTCGTCAATATAACGGAACCGATACCTCCCATCTGAGCGCTGATACTCGCCCTCACGCAAAATACGATTACGGTTATCTCTTCTTTTCTCACTCATCGAATCTCTCCTTTCAAAAAAGGAGAGTCAGACTTGCAAAATCATCATACCACAAATCTGACTCTCCGTATAGCTTTATCATAGGATACTGGCAATCTGCCGTTCTCTTTTTCAGAATTTTTTATACGGCTGTTGCATCATCCAGATACCGTTCAAATTTCTCACGTTTGAGCAATACCCTGTTTCCATTCATCACATAGAAATCTCCATTAGGATGTGTGTCAATGAGCATTCGCAGTTTTCCCTCGCCGATATGATAATATCCGGCTGCTTCTTCAATGGTCAGCGTATATCTACGCCAGACTGGAATGTCTGAATAGCTCTTCCTTTCATCTTTCAAAATTCCTCACTTCCTTTCCACAGTCTGTAATAAGGGCTGCTCGCTCCTGCCGGATGCGTTCCTGCCGCCCTTTCAGGCTTTCCTGTACGGACGGCTTCTTCCC
>CAMWMM010000536.1 GCA_947175285.1 uncultured Lachnospiraceae bacterium | reverse complement strand
AAGCACATATCAATGTTATCCGGATTGCGGAATCCACTTGGAGTACATGGGAGCCAAAAGAGGGTGTATTTGATTTCACCCATCTGCATCGTATGCTGCGCGCCTCAAAAGAGCACGGCATTCAGGTAATTGTCGGCACACCTACCTACGCGGTTCCAACATGGCTGGCTGCCAAATATCCGGATATCATTACCGAAACCCACGCCGGAGCGGGACGTTACGGTCACAGACAGAATATGGATATCACGCATCCCATGTATCTAAAACATGCTGAAATCATCATCCGCAGACTGATGGAAGAAGTTTCGCCTTACGACCATGTTATCGGCTTTCAGTTAGATAACGAAACCAAATCCTATGATACTTGCAGTTCCTATGCACAGACCAAATTTATTGCTTACTTAAAAGAGATTTTTCATGACGATTTAGATGCCCTCAACCACGAGTTCGGGCTGGATTACTGGAGCAACCGGATTAATGCATGGGAAGACTTCCCCGATGTCCGCGGTACGATAAACGGAAGCCTCGGCGCAGAATATCAGAAATTTCAAAGAAAACTGGTAACGGATTTCCTTGCCTGGCAGAGCGGTATTGTTAAGGAGTATGCCCGCCCGGAACAGTTTATTACCCAGAATTTTGACTATGACTGGCGCGGCTTTTCTTTCGGATTGCAGCCTGAAGTAGACCAGTGGGAAGCAGCACGTTCATTAAGCGCAGTAGGATGTGACATTTACCACCCCTCCGCACAGGATTTAACCGGAACGGAAATTTCTTTCGGCGGCGCAGTTGCACGTTCCCTCAAAAAAGACAACTATTTTATTCTGGAAACGGAGGCACAGGGCAACCACGGATGGCTCCCCTATCCTGCCCAGCTTCGCATGCAGGCATTCAGCCACCTTGCAAGCGGCGCAAACTCCGTTATGTACTGGCACTGGCACTCGATTCACAATGCAATCGAATCCTACTGGAAAGGCATTTTAAGCCATAATTTAAAAGAAAATGCAACGTATCTGGATGTCTGCCAAATCGGCGCTGATTTTGATAAATACGGAAGCCGCCTGAAAAATCTGCGTAAAAAAGCTTCTGTCGCCCTGCTCCTTACCAATGAATCCCTCACCGGGCTGCAGTGGTTTCCTATTCATAAGAACTTAGCATATAACGATATTGTCAGATGGCTTTATGACGCGCTTTATCAGTTAAATATTGAATGTGATATTCTGAATGATACGGACACCGAACTGTTTTCGCAGTATTCCGTTTTGATAACGCCCGCTCTTTATAGTGCTTCCGATACGTTAATCGCCGCACTTCGCAGCTATGTAGAACAGGGCGGACATCTGCTTTCCACTTTTAAAACGGCAGTCTCCGATTCCATGTTGAAAATCTATGCCGATGACCAGCCTCATAACATGACGGAAGTATTCGGCATGACATACGACCAGTTTACCGATGCCGTGAACGTATCGTTAAAAGACGTCACGTTCCCCGAATCAGAAACAAAAGTATCCGGCGACGTCCATTACTGGATGGAATTATTAAAACCATCCACAGCACACGTTCTCGCCTCCTATCACCATCCTCACTGGGGCGATTATGCTGCGATTACGCATAATCACTATCAAAAAGGAACAGCAACCTATGCAGGCTGCTATTTCGATGTGTCCGTATTAAAAGAACTTCTCCGCTTTTTATGCAGGGAAGCAGGGATTGAACTTCCCTCGGAGCAGTACCCCGTCATTATCAAGAGGGGAATCAATGATTGCGGAGAGGAAGTCATTTATTACTTTAATTATTCCGATGATGCACAAAACATCATTTACCACGGCCGTGACGGTCTCTTGCTTATGCAGGAAACTGCCATCACGGACGGGGATACTATAACGCTTAAAGGTTGGGACTTTTGTATCTTATGTCTCCCGCTTAAACCTTAATCGGAAATCTTATTGAGGGTAAAGTCATCTACTGTTCCCCAGCTTTTCGCATTGCACTTCATGCGGACACCGATGGTAAGGGTTCCGTCAGTTACCGTAATCTCCGGAATGACGGGATTCTTCCAGTCCGCCCATGTTGTCAGCATAAAAGACTCGCTCAATTCTTCTCCGTCCACTACCGCATATAATTCCAATACGGAATCTTCTGACATATCACCGCCCTGCGCATAAACGGAGAGCTGATAAGTTCCGGGTTCCAAGTCTGAGAGTTTCTGCTCAATGGAGAAATCCATATCAGATTCCGACCAGAAATGGAATGAAACATCACCGGTATGGGCATCATCCGATTTTACCTGAAAATCAGTCGGATTACTGCTTCCTTCGTATGTCACGTTCCACATGGAAAGATTGGTTTCCTCAAAGCTCGGATTGGCAGCATAATTTACCATGTCTATTGTAAGATGGCAGATTACGGCAGCATCGTCCTCGAGATAGCCTGTAATCTCATAACTGCCTTCTTTACTTGCATCAATAGCTGCAAGCTGTGCCTCATCCCATGTGACGGAGCTCTGTTTATTAGCGGAGCGGTCATTGTATATCACATCCGCCATTTCCGGAAGCACAATGTCGCTGCCCACATTACAGGAAACATAAATATCCGGAACGGAATCCACGGCAAGAGGCGCGGTTGCTCCATATTTTAAATACTTAAACACATTTAAGGATGCAAGCGGATGGCCGTCAAAATCAAACATTGCCTGATTATCCCAAGAACATCCGCCGTAATATAATCCGGCATCATCCGGGTCGTAATCAGACGCATAGCTGCTTGCCCAGCCGCTTCCATATTTTTCCCATATCGGAGAATTGTCGGCAGTCGCTTTACCGACCGGAATCCACGTTCCCTCCCAGTAAAACACACCGGCTGCGCCGACTTCGTTTGCTGCTGCACAAATATCACGAATCATAGACGCCTGTCCCTGTACGGATGCAGCATAACCGTCCACCAAATCATCCGTTCCGGCAAGACTGTTTCCACTTCCGTCGCCGTCCTCTGAAGTATAACAATAAGACGTTTCCGCAATAATCACTTCTTTCCCGTATGCCTCTTTAATATGCTTAGCGACTTTCTGCATATTCTCGCTTGAGCCATCCCAGAAAGGATAATAAGATAAACCAATCATATCATAATCAAGGCCTGCATGTGACAGATTGGAAACAAGACCGTCAATAGAACCGTTATCTTCAATATTGGTATAATGAACGAGAATTTTAATATCTTTTCCGTATTTCTTGGATATCTCCCGAACCGCACTGCTTCCTGATTTCAAAAGTTCCGTAACCGTAGGAAGGAATACCTCACCTGCCATGCCGTTATTAATTTCATTTCCAATCTGCACCATTCCCACATCTACACCGGCATCCAGAATTTCCGTAAGACTTTCCTTTGTAAAATCATAAAGAGCATCACATTTTTCTTCACCGCTCATGCCCTCCCATGCCTTAGGCGCATGCTGTCTTTTCGGGTCAGCCCAGAAATC
>CAMWMM010000535.1 GCA_947175285.1 uncultured Lachnospiraceae bacterium | reverse complement strand
AATACATGTTCGGCGCTAAATACCTTATCGCTCCTATCCTTCACTTAAATGAGTGGAAACGTGAAGTTTATCTTCCATGCGGTAAATGGAAGCTGACTTCCACAGGAGAAGTTTTTGAAGGGGACCGCACCGTATGCGTGGAAGCTCCGATTGATTATATGCCGGTATTTGAGCGGCAGATGTAATACAGACATAAAAATACCGGCCTCCAATCGTTAGATTTCCTGTCTGACTTTTGGGGGCGGTATTTTTATGTTTTATACCTTTACCTGTTCCTTATTTGTTTCTCCTTCCGCCTTCTCTAAAACTTCCCGTTTCATTTTTTTATTCTTTTTTACTTTCCTGTCGATTAGAATGATTACAATTATCAGCGCTATTGCGCCAAGTATTATGAAAACTATATAGTCCATAATCCCCTTTTCATGGACGCAAACCGCTATTTCCGCTTCCGTTCCTTCTATGGTAAACAGATAATAGATACCCATGAATTCCGTGTCCATCCGTCTCCATTCATCACCATCCCGTACATAGATGCTGACACCTTCGGTCTGTCCCTGCGGCGCCTGATAACGAATCTGATGCTCGCTGTTCCCATCATCGGAACAGTTTATCGTCCAATGTTCCGCCGCATCCTCCGGCAGAATATCGGAAATATCAAGAGCTGTAATCTCCAGAACCGCTTCTTTTTTAAACATGCCGTCTGCCAGAAAGACTGACTGCGCATTTTCCCGCGTCTGTCCGGAAGCAATTGTTGTCAAATAGCGCACATACTCTACCGTAACATCTTCATCATGCACGATATTGCTTAATTCTTTGATATCCCAGTCTGCATAAAATCCCTGCTTTACCGGAATGTCCGGATACATGGTCTCAGTTACCATTCCGCCATATGGGCATTCCACTGTCTTGACTTCTTCATCATCCGCATAGAATGCGATTGTCATCATACGAAACTTTCTCGGCAGCCCCTCTATTTCCAACATTTCCTGATAACTAACCGGTTCCGCCTTGCCGCTGTAACTGATACGGTCGATGCCTGCTATTTCATCCGATACGAAAAAATTATTCTCAATCGTCCCATTCTCATCCGTCATTCCGGCTATCGCTCCCGAGAAAGAGACTGCATCCTGAATCCGCACCATGGCGCAGCAGTTGCTGATACTGGAGCCATATCCTGCAATACCTGCTGCATATTCTTCTCCCGACACACTGCATTTTGCATAACTATCCGTAATGTGCGAGCGGGACTGCCCCGTGATACCACCCACATAGCTACCCGTACTGCTGATAATCTTTCCATAATTCTCACACCACAAAATCGTACCCATTTCCTGCAGTCCGGATATTCCGCCAACATAACTTTTCTGCGCTGTGATTTTACCGAAATTAATATTACCACGAAGCACGCATTTGGTCAGGAATGTAGAATTCATTCTCGCATCTTCAATACCGGTCACATCGCTTTCCAAATCAAAATCATATTCAATTGCCATTGTTCCCGCAATACCGGATACATTAATATCTCCCCGAACCATCCCGCTGTTCTTACAGTCCGCAATCGTTGCATCCGTACTTGTCTCGGCATCTTCCTCCGAATTATCCTCATATATATTGGAATAATCCATATCCAGAACGCCGTCTATGGCATCCATATAAAGCCGCATGATGGTGCTGAACTGGTCGTTGAGATTTTCCAAATCATCTATCAGCACATCATTATTAGAGGACATTTCATCATTCAGATAACCCATATTCTCCGACAATCCCTGCAAATTAGATGTCAGGCTGTTAGTCTTAGTCCGATAATCATTACCAAGCAGCGGCATCTCAATATCCGGCATACCGTTTAAAGTATCGGCAATATTTTTTGCCTCATCTCCTGCGGTTGCCAGATTTTCCGAAGCATCCTTCGCATAACCGACCGCATCTTTCAACTCCGCAACTGCGCTCTCTGTCATCTCAGCCTGATGATTAAGCACGATATCGGACATTATTGCCAGATTCTTCTCCACATCTGCCGAATAGGATGGATACATGTCATCAGCATACTTGGAAGCGCCCTCTGCAACCTCTTCGCTATTCTCAGCCATCAGTTCCGCTGTCCTGTTTAATACCGCCTGATCAGCCTCCCGCCTCGCATCGTTAGAGGATGGAAATTCATCTATTTCCGTCCCTGAATTTTTATCATAGTGTACCCATTCATTCACATATATGAAATCCTCAAAATTTGTTTTCGATATCAGATTCTCATCTACACTGCCATTCACCTTTGGTCGCAAATCATCCACACCGCAGTCTGGCCATGCTTGGTTAATATAACAATTATGATACCCTTTCATGGCATCATCATAATATCCCGAATACTTCCTGTTTGCACTCTCAATTCCTTCCTTCGCATTATCATAGCGCTCCCGCTCATCCGGCGTCATATACTGATAGACATCCAACGCCTCCACTGTATCTTCCAGTTCATATGCCGCATCCTTCACATTGTCTGCGGCATATCTGCCCTGGTCAACCATCCCATTTTCCTTGGCAGCTTCATCCATCACATAATCCAAACGGTCAATGGCATCATTGACAGACCCAATCATGCCGTCAGTCCACGCTACCGTCCTGTCGGCAAGATAGGAAGTATCGTCTAGTGCCTTACCGGCAAAATCCTGTATGACAGACAGGCGGTTAGAAATCGTATCAGACTCCGCGCCTGCGTCTTCCAACATCAGAGCCGTCAAATCATGCATCTGATCAATATTTTCCGAAAGCTGGTAGACAATGTCCTTCGTCAAATCAATCGCAATGTAAGGTTCCGTCTGCCCTGCTATGCCGCCTACATCCTTACGCCCATAGACAGTTCCGGTATTCTCACAGGCATATACATAGCCTGACTGCCGCCCGACAATGCCCCCTATATTATATCCGACATGCTCATATCCGATTGTTCCCTTGTTAACGCAAAACTGTATGATTCCGGTGGAGAGTCCTGCTATACCGCCTGAATCAATTGTATTATTATTAATTGCCGCCTGTTTTTCGTTCTCCTCATTACTGTCTCCGGAATCCATGAATCCTAAAGAATACTGCTCCAGATTAATATCTTCCAGCGATTTTTCCTTGTCCGCATTAGAAATATTAATATCTGCTTCATTGACACACCCTACGATATTTCCCATATTGTCACCGGCAATTCCGCCCGTATAATGTGCCCCCGTTATCTTAGCGCTGTTGGTGCAATCAATCAGAATACCGCTTATTTCATTGAATCCCACTATACCGCCGACATAATCGTTTCCTTCAATCAGCCCTCCGAAATTACAGTTGATGATAATGCCGCTATTATCGCCCACAATACCACCGACCACCATCTGTTTTCCGGATGGGCGCACAGAGCCCAGTACATTAAGATTTGAAATTACGGCAGTCCTTTGTGTATAACAGAATAATCCCGTATAAGATACGGCATCCCTGACTGACAGACCTTTTATCTCAT